>DASTKM010000041.1:0-2297 GCA_035715885.1 Rubrobacter sp. | reverse complement strand
CGCGCATCGCATCGCGAGGAAAGAAGGTCGACCGCCACGAGAATCTGGCGGATCTCGCCCAGGCGCGCGAGATGTACCTCAAATCTCTCGAAGCGTTCGGGCGGTACCGCTCTTTCGAGGCCACCTATCGCATTCCGCTGGATGACCTCTCTCCAGGAGATACCATCGGTGCGCTGGTAGAAGCACTCCGACCGTACCTCCTCGCCGATCAAGAGGAGACTTTGGCATCTGGAGAGCCGTTGGGAACGAGCAGGCGCAGCGGCAACACTATGCGCAAAACGGCGCTGGATCACCGCTACCTCATCCGTTACCTGCTGGCCAAGTGGTTCCGTGGGGCGTGGCGGGAGCCGACCTTCCTGTTCTCCTCTCTAGGACGGCTCTTCCTCGATGAAGGGTACTCCGCCGGCGTGATGCGTGTGATCTACGACCAGGACGAAAAACGTTACGGTCTGCTTGACCGCGTCTTTCTGGAGTACCCGCTCCACCGGGCGGTCTATGATCGGCTGCAGATCCTGACGAGGAAGATCGAAGCCGAACTGGAGGCGCGCCTGCAGGCGGGACGGGAGGTTCGCATATTCACTGCTCCGAGCGGCTTTGCCTACGATCTCTTTCGTCCCCTGGAGACCATCGCTGGACGCCTGCCCGAACTCATGGACCGGGTGGAGATTGTTGCAACCGACCTGGACCCCCACGAGGCCCTGGCCGGAGAGCTTGCCCAGAGGGCAGAAAAACTCGGAATACGTTTCACGTTTCTGCGCGGAGACATGACCGACGGCGAGATGCGCCAGAGGTTCGAAGTGAAGGCCCCCTACGACGTAGCCCTGTTCGTCGGTCTGTCGAGCTGGCTGCCCAAGCCCCAGATACTCGACCACCTTCGCTGGATCCGGAAGAACCTGCGTGAGGATGGCCTTCTGGTGACCGATTCCTTCACCCCGGAAGCCTACGCGCTCTCAGGGCGGTACGTGGGCTACAAAGCCAACTACTACGAGCCCGAGGTGTATCGCGTGCTGGTCGACTACTGCGGGTTCGATGGACTGGGCGCTGACGTGGAATCCGGTCGGGACAGGATCAACCATGTGCTCATCGCCTCACCACGCGTGCGGCGGGACGAGTAACCCCAGGATGGGACTGGGCTCGTTCAACAAACAGTCGCGGCAGGGCCTGTTCCGTATACTCTCAGGCGGGACGCTGGATCTCCTGGTCATCGGAGGGGGCATCACCGGGGCGTCCGTCTTTCGCGACGCTGCGCTTCGGGGGATGAGCGTTGCCCTCGTCGAGGCCAATGACTTTGCCTCGGCTACCTCCGGGCGCAGTTCCAAGCTCATACACGGCGGCCTCCGGTACCTCAAGAATCTGGGCTTCCGCCTTGCGTGGGAGTCCTGCCACGAACGTAACCTCCACGTTCGGCTCAATAAGCGCCTGGTGCGTCCCATGCCCTTTCTCGTGCCACTCTACCGGGGGCAGGGAGAGCCACGGGCGTTGATGCGTCTGGGTATGGTGTTATACGAGGGGCTCTCCGGCTTCCACAACTACCGCCTTCACCGATTCATGAGTCGTGAGGAGACGCTCTCTCTAGCCCCTGCCCTGCCTGTAGATGGGCTAACGGGCGGATGCCTCTATTACGACGCCGTCGTGAGCGACAACCGCTGGACCGTCGAGACCGTGAAAGACGGCGTGCGCCACGGCGGGGTGGCGGTCAATCATGCTCCAATCACAGGGTTACTCAGAGAGGCTGGCAAGGTCATTGGAGGGCGCATCCAAGATAATGTTGGTGGGGAGCACTACGAGGTCCACGCCAGGGCGGTCGTCAACGCCACAGGTGTCTTCGCGGACCAGATCCGACGGATGGATGACCCCGACGCTGCGCGTTTGGTCCGACTCTCCAAAGGGACCCACCTGGTGTTCGCCGAGGAAGACGTGCCGCTCTCGGTCACCGTCGTTTTCTCCTCGCCGCTCGACAAGCGCTCGCTCTTTCTGGCCAAGCACGAGGGCTGCTTCCTGTACGGAACCTCGGACGACTGGGAAGAGTCCGATCCTGGCGCGCCAGTACCCGCGGAGTCAGATGTCGATTACCTGCTGGCAACCCTGGATCGTTTCATGCCCGAAGCGGGGTTGGATGGCGAAAAGGTGCGGTTCGTGTACAGTGGCTTTCGCCCGCTTCTATTTTCTGGGGACGGCGATCTAGACTCCGCCGCAGCGAGTCGCGAAGATCATATCGAGGTCTCTCCGTCGGGCCTGATCAGCGTAATAGGAGGCAAGTTGACGACGGCGCGGATCATGGCGATTCGGGTCCTGGA
>DASTKM010000040.1:0-10043 GCA_035715885.1 Rubrobacter sp. | reverse complement strand
GGTCGAACCAGATGCCGGGACCCTCCGGCTCGAGCACCCCTTCGTAGGAGGAGTAGTCCTGCGGGTCGTGCAGCGTCGAGGCGGCTCCGCGGCGGTAGATGGCGTTGCGCGAGCGGAACGACTGCACCGACGAAGGGCTCGACCCCAAGGCGCTTGCGATCCACTCGTCGCTGCGGTCCTCCTCAACCCAACGGCGGATGTCGTCTATGAACTTCCTGAGCGAAACCCTCTGATTTATTCCCACACGCCATCACCTCTATTTAATTGTAATCGTATTAGCGTACTAGCGTACATACGGCGTGCACAATTTTCCAGTATCCCGGAACCTATGGTGTAGACTTTTATCATGGAGACGATGCTCGACATAGGTGTTGGTATCCTGCGCCTGATACCTTTGATCCTGGCGTTCTACGTCCCCGCGCTGCTCGGGACGGCTACATGGAGCGAAGGAGACAGGACCAAGGCGATACTGTGGTTCGCCATCGGTTTCGGCGCAATAGTCGCCGTGCAGGTCCTGTTCAGCAGCGTCTCGGCGATACAGGTAGCCGGGATAGTTGGGTTGTCTCTGGTCCAGATAGCGGCGGCCCTCTGCCTCGCCGCCCTCACCGTCTACAAGCTGGCTGACTAGAGCAGCATATCAGCCGCTGTTCAGTGCGCTCTTGACCTCTTGCTTTTCCGCGTTCAGGGCGTAGAAAGTCATGTCGGCCTGCGCCTGTTTGTAAGGCCTCTGGCGCACCTTGCCCAGGTAATCCGCGTCGAGCATGGCGGTTATGACGTCCCCGATCTCCTCCCGCGAGAGCTCCAGTTCGCCGCGCTCGTCCAGATCGCGGATGCTGGAGAAGATCTCCACGAAGGTGGCAGGCTGTTCGAGGGAGGCGATGCTCGTGCAGACCGTGTTGAGCTCGTAGGGCGTGAGGTCTTCGAGGAGGTCGAAGCCGGGTTCCGGCTCTTGCTGGCGCACTTCTCGCGCGGGCCTGCCGTTGCCCCTGTTCCCGCTTGCGGATTGGCTCTGTGAGCTGGGCTCCTCGGTTGCGAGGTCGGTCTCTTGCAGGTCGGGAACCTGCTCGTCGGGCAGGTAGACCTGGAGCTCGAGGTCCTGGTCCACGGTGTTTACCAGGCCGCGGCGCTCTGCTTCGACCACGAAATCCTTGAACTTCTTGAAGCCTGCGTTCCGCTCGTCGAATGAGCCGAGCTGCACGATCATCTGCTGCTTCACCTGCCCGAGGACCCGTGTCTTGCCACCCTTCTTCAATGTCTGGACGGCCCTGACCAGCTCCTTGTAGGGGTCCGCGGCCTCCTTCTTGGGTTCCCTGTCCTGCGTGCGGGCGGCGCGGTCTTCTTCGAGAAGAGAGGCGTAGGAGACGAAGTGGTCTGCCGATTCGATCAGGTGGTACGAGGTCGCCTCGGAGACCCCGATTACGACCACGTTCTTCCCCTTGCTCCTGAGCAGGTTGACGAGCGGGATGAAGTCCCCATCGCCCGTGACGAGGACGTAGGTGTCCACCTGCGGGTGGTTGTGCAAGAAGTCCGAGCACTCTACCGCGAGCATCACGTCTATGGAGTTGGTACGGCGCTTCTGGGACTTGCCGCCGGGGAAGTACCTGGCCGATATGTAGCGCGGAGAGATGCCGTTCGAATAGAGGGTCGGCGGGGCCTGGCGGAAATCTCCGTCGGTCCAGTCGGCGTAAGCCGTAGCCGCGACGATGCGCCCGTACTCGCGGGCCTTCTCCAGTATAGCCGAGACGTTCGGCCTGGATTTGTACTCTGTGACAGTGGAGATGTAGATGTTCTCCCAGTCGATAAATACTGCCAGATCTTCAGGCATCAATAGGTTTCCTAACGTAGACGAGAGGCCCGGAGATCCGGGCCTCTGTTGGTCTCTTATACACTGTAGCGATCGTGGATCCTGACCACGGTCTGGGAGAGCGTCTCCTCGTCGAGGACCGCCTCGATCCAGAGTAGTTGCTCCCCGGTCTCGAAGCCTTCAGGTAAGTCGAAGGCGGCTACTTTCGTGACGGGTTCTTCTGATCCGTCGAGGTAGACGGAATACTCCGCCGACTCCATCAAGACCTCTCCGTCCTCGTCGGTGACGATGATGCGCGCCCGGCGCTCCCTGTCCGAGACGTGTTCGCAGCCCTCGAACTTGGTGTAGACGACGAAGGATGTCCCGCTGGCGCCGTTGGGGCGGATCTCATCGAGCACCCCGAAGAGCGTCAGCCTACCTTCGTACTCCGTACAACTCTCGGCGAGGACCAGGGCCGTGCACTCGACGACGCCTTCGCACTCGCTATTCACCTGGCACCGCCCCAATCCCCTCGGGTTCGGGAAGCCCTGCGGTAGAGGTGCCCGTCTGCCCATCCCCAGAGAGTTCCTCCAGCGTCAGCTCGTCCGTGGCGCCGTCGGCGTCGGCGGAGCGGGAGGAGATGACTTTGGCTATGGCGCTCACCGAGTCGCCGCTCCTCAGGTTCATCACCCTGACACCCTGCGCCGCGCGGCCCTGTCGCGAGACCGAGTCCGCATCTATGCGGATGGTCGTCCCGAAGTTGGAGACGATCATGAGCTCGTGCAGTCCAGGGCGCACGACCCGCACACCGGCGAGTTTGCCGCGTTCACCGTCGGTTTTCATCGCGATCACGCCCTGGCCGCCGCGTCCCTGGGCCCTGTACTGCGAGAGGGCTGTGCGCTTGCCGAAACCGCGCTCGGTGAGTATGAAAAGGTCCGCAGCGTCGTCGGAGATCACGTCCATAGAGAGCACCACGTCGTCGTTACCGAGCGTGATGCTCTTGACCCCGGCTGTAGCACGTCCCATCGGACGTGCGTCGGTCTGCTTGAAGCGGATGCCCTTGCCATTGCGGCTCACGATGACGACTTCGTCGCCCTCTGAGGCGTAACGGACGGAGATCAGCTCGTCGTCGCCAGCGAGGTTGATCGCGATGATCCCATCGTTCTTCAAGGGCGTGTTGTACTCCAGGAACCTCGTCTTCTTGACGATACCTCTCCTGGTCGCGAAGAGCAGGTACTCGGCCTCCTCGAACTCTTTGGTGGCGAGGACTGAAGCGATGTGCTCGCCCTGCGCGAGGGGGAGCATGTTGGCGATGTGCCTGCCCTTCGCCGCGCGGCCCATACGAGGTAGCTGGTGGACCTTGAGCCTGTAGACCTTGCCCTTGTTGGTAAAGAAGAGCATGTAGTGGTGCGTCGTCGTGATAAAGAGGTGGTCTATGTAGTCGCCCTCTTTGAGCTCCATCCCGGCGACGCCGACCCCACCTCGGCCTTGCTTGCGGAATGAGTTGACGGGGACGCTCTTCAGGTAACCCCCGTTGGAGATGGAGATCACCATCTCCTCCTCGGCTATGAGGTCCTCTATCTCGAAGTCGACGCCCTCCTCGGCCGTGATCGCCGTTCTGCGATCGTCCGCGTAGGCAGCCCTGACCTCGCCGAGCTCCGCCTTGACGATCCCGTAGACCTTGTACTCATCGGCCAGGATGCCCTCCAGGTACTCGATCTTCTCGCGCAGATCCCTGTGCTCCTGCTGGACCTTCTGACGCTCCATCGCGGTAAGCCTCTGCAGCCTGAGGTCGAGGATGGCCTGCGCCTGGCGCTCGGAGAGCCCGAACCCCTTCATCAGGTTCTTGCGCGCCGTCTCCACGCTGCGCGAGCGGCGGATGGTCGCAACGACCTCGTCGAGATCCCCAAGTGCGATGAGCAGTCCTTCTAGGATGTGGGCCCTCGCCCTGGCCCGCCCGAGCTCGTAGCGCGTCCTGCGCGTTACCACCTCGAACTGGTGGGCGATATAGTGTCCCAGGGCCTGCCTGTAGGAGAGCGTCCTCGGCACACCGTCGACGAGCGCAACCAGGTTCACCCCGAAGCTCTGCTGCATCTGGGTGTGCTTGTAGAGGTTGTTGAGGACGACTTTGGGCACGGCCTCGCGCTTCAGCTCGATCACTATGCGCATCCCGTTCCGGTCCGACTCGTCACGCAGGTCGGAGATGTCCTGCAGCTTGCGGTCCTTGACCAGCTCGGCTATCTTCTGGAGCAGGTAGCTCTTGTTGACCTGGTAAGGGATCTCCGTGACCACGATCTGGGTCCTATTGCCCTTGATCTGCTCGGTGTGGGCCTTGGCCTGGACCCGTACGGACCCGCGCCCGGTCGCGATGGCGTCGCGGATTCCGCGCAACCCGACGATAAGACCCCCCGTCGGGAAGTCTGGCCCCTTGATATATTTGGCGATCTCCTCGTCGTCGAGATCTGGGTCGTCGATCAGGGCCATCGTAGCGTCTATGACCTCGCCGAGGTTGTGGGGTGGGATCTTGGTGGCCATGCCGACCGCGATGCCATCGGAGCCGTTGACGAGCAGGTTCGGGAACCGCGCCGGCAAGACCTCGGGCTGTTTCAGGCTCTCGTCGAAGTTCGGGACGAAGTCCACGGTGTCGGCGTTTATGTCCCTCAGCATCTCGGTCGCCATACGGGTGAGCCTGGCCTCTGTGTACCTCATCGCGCCCGGTGGATCGCCGTCCACGCTCCCGAAGTTCCCCTGGCCGTCTACGAGCGGGTATCTGAGCGCGAAGTCCTGGGCCATGCGCGCCAGCGCGTCGTATATCGCCTGGTCCCCGTGCGGGTGGTACTTGCCCATGACGTCTCCAACCACCGTCGCGCTCTTGCGGTAAGGCCTGTTGGGCTGCAGGCCGAGATCTTGCATAGCGTAGAGAACGCGGCGGTGGACGGGCTTCAAGCCGTCTCTCGCGTCGGGCAAGGCGCGCGAGACTATCACGCTCATGGCGTAGGAAAGGAAAGAGTCCTTTAGCTCATCTTCTATGGAGTGGGGCTGTACGTTGCCCGAGAAAGTATCAAGCATCCAGGTTTTTCACCTCTCTGGCGTTCTCCTCGATAAACTGTTTGCGCGGCTCGACCTTGTCGCCCATCAGCGCGGTGAACAGCTCATCAGCCACCGCCGCCGACTCGACAGTGACCTGGAGCATCGTCCTGTTCTGCGGGTCCATCGTCGTCTCCCAGAGCTGCTGCGGGTTCATCTCCGAGAGTCCCTTGAAGCGGGAGATACTGGCGTTTCCGTTGGCCCTCATACGGTCCATCGTCTCTCTCAGCTCGGCGTCGTTCTTGGCGTAGTGCTCGCGGCGATTGTGCGTGATCTTGTAGAGCGGAGGAAGAGCGATGTAGACGTAGCCGGCCTCGATCAAATCTCGCATGTTGCGATACAAAAACGTCAGCACCAACGTTCGAATATGACTTCCGTCCACGTCGGCGTCGGCCATGATGACGATCTTGTTGTACCGCGCTTGCTCGAGATCGAAGCTCTCCCCAACGCCGGCCCCTATAGCGCTTATCAGGGCCTGTATTTCGGCGTTGGAGAGGATCTTGTTGATGTTGGCTTTCTCTACGTTGAGGATCTTGCCGCGCAACGGCAGTATGGCCTGGAAGTTTCTGTCCCTTCCGCCTTTGGCCGATCCGCCGGCCGAGTTGCCTTCGACGATGTACAGCTCGCTCCTCGCAGGGTCCTTGGATGAGCAATCGGCGAGCTTGCCTGGCAGCGTGGAGCTCTCCAGGTAGCCCTTGCGGATCTTCTCCCTCACCGTCCTGGCAGCGAGCCGCGCCCTCGCCGCCTGCAAAGCCTTGTTGACGATCGCTTTGGCTTCACCCGGCCGCTCCTCCAGGAACTCGGCAAGATAACGGTTGGTCACGCTCTCTACGAGACCCTTGACCTCCGTGTTCCCGAGCTTGGTCTTGGTCTGCCCCTCGAACTGGGGCTCCCGCAACTTGACCGAGATGACCGCGGCCAAACCTTCCCTGATGTCGTCGCCGGTAAGGCTCTCCTCTTTCTCCTTGAGAAGACCTTTCTGCCTGGCGTAGGCGTTGATCGTCCGTGACAGCGCCGACCTGAACCCGGAGAGGTGCGCGCCGCCTTCGTGAGTGTTGATGTTGTTGGCGAACGTGAAGACAGAGTCCTGGAAGCCGCTGTTCCACTGCATCGCGACTTCCACGTCCCCTACCTCCTCCTCACGCTCCAGGTAGAAGATGGTTTTGTGGACGGGGTCTTTCGCCTCGTTGATGTGCTCCACGAAGTCCCTTATGCCGCCCTCGTACTGATATGTGACGTCCCTGGCTTCTTCCCGCTGGTCTGCGAGCCGGATCTTGAGTCCCTTGTTCAAGAAAGCCCACTCGCGGAACCAGCGGCTCAAGGTATCGAAAGAGAAGTCCTGGGTCTCGGTAAAGACCTCGGGGTCGGGCAGGAAGCTTACGGTGGTGCCCGTCCCCTCGCCCTTCTTGAGCTTACGGTCCTTTGTCAGAGCGCCCTTCGGAAACCCGCGCTCGTAGCGCTGGCTCCACACGTGTCCCTCGACTTTGATCTCCAACTTGAGCCACTCGGAGAGCGCATTCACCACGGAGGCGCCGACGCCGTGCAATCCGCCGGAGACCTTGTAACCTTCCCCGCCGAACTTCCCACCGGCGTGCAATGTCGTCATGATGACCTCGGCCGCCGGCTTGCCGTACTTCGCCATCTTGCCCACAGGCATACCGCGCCCGTCGTCGGTGACCGTGACGGAGTTGTCAGGGTGGATCGTTACGAGTATCTCCGAACAGTACCCGGCCAGGGCCTCGTCTATGGAGTTGTCGATGATCTCCCGGACGAGGTGGTGAAGACCCCTGGGCCCCGTCG
This sequence comes from Rubrobacter sp., assembly GCA_035715885.1. Classification (GTDB taxonomy): domain Bacteria; phylum Actinomycetota; class Rubrobacteria; order Rubrobacterales; family Rubrobacteraceae; genus Rubrobacter_D. The sequence goes on along the minus strand of DASTKM010000040.1, from coordinate 3,373 downwards.
AGCCGATGTACATACCAGGGCGCCGCTTGACGGCTTCGAGGCCTTCGAGGACCTGGATGGTACTTGCATCGTAAGCGCTCTTGGCATTCTTGATCGTGGGCTTAGCCGCCAAAGAACCGGACCCTCCTCTTGGTCAGTCCGGCGAAGGCGCCGGAGATGTTCTTTTCATCGTAACTCTGCACCCGATGATTGTAACACATTCGCCGCCGTTTCCAAACAGCACTTCGGCCCATTTGCGGCTTATTTAAGCCGGTTTCGCAGGGTCGCGCTAACGTCTGGCACCATCCGTTGCGGTCTCCAGGATGGAACCACCAGATATGCGTATGATACGGGTTCTTCTCAAGATCTCTTCGTCGAAATATTCGAGGTTGGTCGTCGAGATCACGGCCTGGGTGCTCTCCAGAAAATACCCGGCCAGATACTCCCTCCGTCGCTCGTCGAGCTCGCTCATCACATCGTCGAAGAGCAGGATCGGGTCCTCCCCCACTGCCCCCCGCACGTAGTCCCTCGACGCGAACTTCAGCGCCAGCGTCGCGATCCGCTGCTGCCCCTGGGACCCGAAGGTGGTCAGGTTTACCCCGCCTAGAGAGACCTCGAAGTCGTCCCTGTGCGGTCCGACCGAAGTGGTCCCACGTTCGACATCGGCGCTGTGCGCCTCTCTGAGCGCCTCGGAGTACTCTTCGAGGGTAGAACTATGCCCGTAGCGTATCGCGGCCTTCTCGGGCCCATACAGGGCCCTTAGAGCGTCTATGAAATGTTCCTCGAGAACCGGCAACGCCGCCTCGCGCCCGGCGAGGACGGTTTTTCCGAGTTCGACGACCTTCTTGTCCCACGTGGCGAGCGTCCTCTCGGAGGAGAACCCATCCCTGATGCGTCTCAGGAGCTGGTTGCGCTGCTGGACTGCCCTGGCGTACTCGACCGCGGCGCGGGCGTAAGCGGGGCGTAGCGAGGAGAGCAGGGCGTCCAGAAACTCCCTGCGGTCCGCAGGCGCGCCCTTCACGACCCTGATGTCGTCGGGGAAGAACGTGACGACGCGGGCCCCAGCGCCGCCGGCGGCGTAGTTGGTGAGGGAGGAAGCCGGGACCCCGTCGACGGTGATGCGCTTCTTCTGCCCTGGAGCGTAGCCGATGGCCACGCCGCGTTCACCCGTGTAGCCGTCGAGTGCTATGCGGGCCTCGGTGCGGGCGAAGTCTGCGCCCCACCGGACGACCTCGTTCTCCTTGGGGGTGCGGGGCGAGGAGCCAGTGACGTTGAAGGCGATGGCCTCGAGCAGGTTCGTCTTCCCCTGGGCGTTGTCCCCCACGACCACGTTCAGTCCGGGGGCGAGCAGGGCCGTGGCATCGACGTAGTTGCGGAAGTTGACCAGGCGTAGGGCCCGCAGATGAGCGCTCAACCGATCTCCAACCGCTCGTCCCCCACCTCGACCACGTCACCCTCTTCGAGCCTGCGACCGCGGCGCGTCTCGACCTCACCGTTCACGCTGACCTCTCCGGCCTGGATCAGGACTTTCGCCTCGCCGCCCGTCCCGACGAGGCCGGACGCCTTTATAGCCTGGCCCAGCGTCATGCCAGGTGGGATCCGCAAGGGTCAGCCGCGTGACGGATCGCGCATCGGCATGATCAGGTACAGGAAGTCTGGCTCTTCACCGTTCTCCTCAGGCACGATGAGCCCTGGCTTGAGCGGTTCGTTGAGCTTGAAGACCACGTTCTCCGAATCTATCGCGGAGACGCCGTCGAGCAGGTAGCCTGGGTTGAAGGAGATCAGGAACTCGTCTTCGCTGGAGGCGGACAGCCGTTCGTGTGCGTCTCCCACCTCGCCGTTTCGCACGATCACCTCCACTGAACCCTCGGAGAACGAGAGGCTCACGGGGACCGGCGGCGTCTGGCGGGCGGCGAAGAGGTTCACCCGTCTCAGGGTGCCGACCAGCTCCTCCCTGGAAACGGAGATCTCACGCTCGAATCCGCCTGGCAAGAGTCGCCTGTACTCGGGAAAGTTGCCGTCTATGAGCCTGGTGCCCAACGCGACGTCGCCGATCCTGAACAACGCCTGGTTCTCGGAGAGCGCCACCTCGACGTCATCCTCATCGGAGCTGGAGAATATCCTGGAGACCTCCTGCATCGCCCTCGCCGGTATGATCGCCTCCCTCGACCCCTCGAAAGAGGTGGTCGCGAGCTCAGTCTCCTTGATGCTGAGGCGGTAGGAGTCGGTCGTGACCATCCTTACGCGCGATTCCTCGAAGCTGATCAGGATCCCCGTCAATACGGGCCTTGTCTCGTCTCTGGAATACGACCTGGACACTTTCTCCACGGTCTCGACGAGCGACTCCCCTGACATCCTGAAGGTGCCCTCTTCCGGGAAGACGGGAAGCCGCGGATAGTCGTCGGCCGCGTATGCCCGAATGCGGTACTCGTTCTCCCCGGCCACGAGCCTGACCGTCCCCTCCGAGTCGTCGTGCTCCAGCGAAAAGCTCCCGCCAGGCAGCGACCGTACGATGTCGTTGAAGATGCGGGCCGGTATCACCACCCGCCCTTCTCCATCGACCTCAGCCTGCGACGACGTCTGGATCGAGATCTCCATGTCCGTCGCCGATAACCCCAGTGCCTCTCCCCTACCCTCGAGAAGTATCCCCCCAAGCAACTGGATGGTCGACCTCGCAGAGACCCCGCGCGAAACCAGCGCCAACTTTTTGCCGAACGTCTCCGTGCTACAAACAGCCCTCATACTGCCTCCCTTCTCACCTTATTATTACTACCTAACATATATCTATTAGAACAATAATAATAATAAGGCCTGTGGATATGTGTATAACTCGAAAAATTCGCCTTACCTAAGCCGAATAGTCGCCCTCGCAGTTGTGGATAAAAATGTGGATAACCCGCGTTTTCCTGTGGACGAATTGTGGATAAGTGGCCAGTTATCCACAGGCTGGAGTTGTCCACAATTCTATCCACAGGTTTACCCACAGATTCTACCCCTCTTATCCACAGGTTTATCCACAGGCATCTCTAGGATCAAATGCTGCAACCTGCCTGAATTTCTCTGTTACCGCCGGTTTTATCCACAGGTCGGAAGAGTTATCCACAGAAACTGTGGATAACCTGACCTGGTTGTGGAAGGTTTCCGACGACTTATCCACAAGACGACGACGCCCTGTGGATAGGTTGTGGATAGAATACACATTCAATGCATATTTCGTGTTACAATCTCCTATCCCTGGGGGAGGGGGTTAGCTGTCACCTTTTACTCTTGACCTGTTGGGTGATCTCATGTATTTGGGAGAAGACGTCGCGGTCGCTGTTTATGAGGTTGGCTATCTTTGCCGTGGCGTGCATAACGGTGGAATGGTCGCGTCCGCCGAAGGCCTTCCCTATCT
>DASTKM010000039.1:0-9469 GCA_035715885.1 Rubrobacter sp. | reverse complement strand
TCCATAGCACCGCATCGAAGACGGCGGCTAGGTTGTCCGTAAAGAGAATGCCCCACAGGACGAACACCGCCGAAATAAAAGCTGCTACCCAGAATACGGTGGGATCGATCCTCGTACTTTCCTGTCTTTGCTCCACAGGTCCCCTTCCCTTGCTCCCCTTCGGATTACCAGCTTACACTAACCTAGCACCATAGTAGGAGGATACAAGCTCTGTACCGGATAGTGCAACACGTTTCAAACTCATCCGACCGTAAGCAACGTTGGCCGGCGCCTTCTATCGAGACGGTGCTTCGCGTGCCCCGGCACGCACTTCTCTACTCCACTACCACCACGGTGTGCGCTCCGACCGGTGGCAGCGCTATGCGCGCGTAGCCGTCCACCTCCTCGAAGTCGAGCGGCTGGCCCCCGGGCGCGAGATATACCCGTCCTATAGTTCTCCCGTCCGTCAGGACATCGACGCCCAGCCCTGAGGTCGGCCACGACTGGTCCACGTGCTGTACGGGCTGCGTGGTGCGGCGGGGATGGTAGGCGACGAGGTGCAAGATCCGCCGCTTCGGATGATCGTAGCCCGCAGGCTGCTCGTGCAGCGTGGCCTCCACCCATCCAGGCCCTGATACCTTCAGCTTCGGCCGTGGCAGGAAGCCGCGGATCGCGTTCCTGGCGACCTCCCTGTAGACCCAGTAGTCGTGGTCGCGGTAAGCCCCGAAGAGCGGCGCTGCGAAGTAGAGAACGCCATCGCCCTCTACTACCAGCGGAGAGTCCAACGACTCGCCGACCGGCGCCTGGGCGTGGCTCGTGAAGTGCTCCCACGTCCGGTCGAAGAGCGCGCGACGTAGTTCCCCGTGCGCCCTGGCGCCTTCGAGCGGGCGAACCAGGTGCGCCCTGTTGTAGAACACGTAGTCGTAGTCTGTTGCCAGCTCGGTCTCGCCAGCTAGCGTCTCGTCGAGCCGCAGGTAACAAGGTACCGTCGGGGCCTGTCCCTCGTAGGCGACAGGGACGCCCTTGATGCCGAACTCGCCAGTCTCTCGGGCGAGGGCCGCCGTACCGCCCAGGATAAGTTTGCCGCCGGCTGACATATACCTCTCCAGGTTCGCGCGAAGGTCATGGTTCACGCTCATTCCGTCGGGGAGCAGTAGGGCCGCGTAGTTCTCGAAGGAGCCGTGCGAGGGGTCTACTATGTCGAACTGGATCGCCGCTTCCAGGAAGAATTGCGCGGCTCCTTCAACGTCGGCGACGTGGGTGTTTGTGGGGATGCTTCCGCGGGAGGATGGCTCGTACCCTGACAGGATCGCCACCTCCGCAGTTGGCTTCGCCCCTTTCAGGAAAGGCTCGAGTCTTTCCACCCTGCCGAACGAATGCTCGAGCAGGCGGTAGACGGCGGGGTCGAGGACGCCTCTCGGGTGGAGCTGGTCGCCGACGGAGATCCCACCTCCTGCGCCGACGACGGTGCCGCACTCGTAGTCGAGCTGGTCACGGGTCTTCAGGCCGCCGAAGTCGGCCCAGGCCTTATGGAAGCGCCCGGTCATCCCGAGGAAGTCGACCCCGTAGGTGCGGGCCTGCCGCGCCATGACGGGGTAGTGCAGGTATCCCCAGATCCCTGACGAGGTGGGCAGGCTCTCTATCTCGAAGTGGGTCTGGTAGGGGAGCGTCTCGGCCATCCTTGGGTTGACCGTGCCGTTGTAGAAGATGGTGGCCTGGGGGACCTTCGTGCGGACCACCTCGCTCAGCCGGTCGAGGAAGCCCTTCAGCTTCTCTTCGGCAAAACGCAGTACTGACTGCTCCTCGTCCGGGCGCACTCCGGTCTCGCGCATCCTTGCCTGGCCCCACGGGGTGTAGTTCGGGACGGGGAAGCAGATGTCGAAGAAGAAGCCGTCAACGTCGTAGCGGTCACAGATCTCCTCCGTCTGCGCTACGAGGTAGTCACCGTATCCGGTAGAGACGTCGAGGGTCGTCCATCCCCTTCCCCCTGTCAGGGGAGACTCGTTCGAGAGCGGGGGACGGATCATGAGGCTCCCGTCCCTGCGGGCTATGATCCAGCCGGGCTCCTTCTCGCCGGCGAGGTCGTCCCACATGACACTAATGTAGATCGGGGCCAGCACCCCGATCCCGTGCAGCGCCTCTATCTGGGCGCCCATGAGATCCGGGACAGCCAAATTGGGGTGCCTCGTGCCTACCTCCGTCGGATAGTATGAGAAGCCGTGGTGGCACTTGGCGAAGACCGTCATGGACTTTACCCGCCCCATCCGAACGGTATTGGCGAAGACCTCGGGGTCGAAGTCAGCACCAACACCCTCGCAGTCTGCCGAGGTGTGGAAATCGAGGTGGACCTGTCTGTATCGCCGCTCATGCATCCTTCTACCTCTCCGGGAGACCTCGACGACCGGAAACTTCTCCGTTCCCACGGCCTCACAACGGACGTTACCCGGCGGGATCGTCACGGTCAAGAAACAAGCATATCCGCTTCGAGTATCTATCCCTTTTGCATAGGTCTGTGGTTGACCCGGCCTACGCACGGCGCCAACAATGGTGCCAGTATCTGTGGGGCGAGAGGGGAATCGATGAGAACGATACTGTGTTACGGGGACTCTAACACCTGGGGCTCGGACCCCGAGACGAGGGAGCGGTTTCCCGAGGACGTGCGCTGGCCTGGGGTGCTCAGGAAGAGGCTGGATGAGGAATATCGTGTGATCGAGGAGGGCTTGCCGGGCAGGACGACGGTGAGGGACGATCCCATCGAGGGGATCACAAGAACGGCAGGACTTACCTGATGGCGTGTCTCGAGTCGCACCGCCCCCTTGACCTCATAACGCTCATGCTGGGGACCAACGACCTCAAGGCGCGCTTCGGAAGCTCCGCCTCAGACATCGCGCAGGGGGCCGCCAGCCTGGCCGAGATGATGCTAAGGAGCGGGTGCGGGCCGGATGGCGGCGCTCCTGTTGTGGTTTTGATCTCCCCTCCCGCGGTCGCCACGCTCACCGACATGGCGCAGATGTTCGAGGGAGCGCAGGAGAAATCCAGGCAGTTCTCCAGGCACTACGAGCGCTTCGCCGAGCAGCACGGGTGCGAATTCTTCGACGCCTCCGAGGTCATCGTCTCCAGCGACGTAGACGGCATCCACCTCGACCCCGGCGAGCACAGAAAGCTCGGAGAGGCCGTCGCAGCCCGCATAGGAGAGATCTTAGGATGAGTAGAAGCTTGAAGGCTTTGCTGGTCGGAGGTCCGATGTACGATCCCCTGTACACGCGTCTCGCGGAGTTCGAGGTTATCCAGGATCTGAGGGTCGAGACGGTAGTCGCCCCAACACACCCTGACCTCAACGAGCAGATCGAAGCCGAGTTCGCATCAGGAGGCGCCTCTTACGACCTGATCTCGACTCACACCAAGTACGCCCCGAGCCAGAAACAGTGGCTAACCCCTCTCGACGACGACCTGGACGAGGGCGAACTGGAGCCCTTCACTCCCCGCACGTTAGAGTTGGCGCATAGACGGGAGTCTCTTCAGCGTCCCGCGTAACCTGGACGTGAAGCTCCTCCTGTACCGCGCCGACTTCATGCAGGACAAGCCCTCCTCGTGGGAGGCCCTGCTCGAGTCCGCCACGCGGCTGAGATCCGACAACATCTACGGCTTCGCCTTCCCCGGCAAGGAGTCAGGACTCTTCGGCCACTTCTTCGAGCTGCAGGCGATGGCCGGAGGCACGATGTTCGAGGATGAAGGTCCGCCCGCGCCTCGCCTGGACGACGAGGCAGGCCGCTGGGCGCTCGGGCTGCTCAAGGACCTCTACGAGAGGGCCTCGCCCCCTGAGACGCCGGACTGGCACTATGACGAGGTAGCCGCCTGCTTCCGTGAAGGCAGGGCCGCCATGAGCACCGACTGGCCCGGCGGCTTCTACACGTACCTCGATACCGATCAAAGCGCCGTCGTGGACCGCTTCGACGTAGCACTCTACCCCGAAGGGCCGGCCGGGCGTCACATATACTCGAGCTCGCACACGTTCGCCATCCCTGCCACCGTAAGCGACCGTCCGGCGGCTATCGAGCTCCTTCGCTTCCTGACCTCGCGGGAGTCGCAGGCGCACGAGGCCAGGCTAGGAACCCTTCCCGCACGGAGCGACTCCTTGCAAGACGTCCGTTCCGAGGCCGGCCCGTTCGCCGAACGGCGTTGGAATCTGCTGGAACGGACGCAGGAGGCTGCGCTCGTCCCGCCCAAGCACGCGAACTATCCTGCGGTCGAGGATGCTATCTGGGAGGGTATCAGGGAGGCGCTTCTGGGTAACAAGAGCGTGGAGAAGGCGCTGGAGGATACAGAGGCCGCGGCCCGTCGGGCGGCAGAGGGCGTGTAGTCCGCAAGGGAGGAATGTTGAAGAATAGAGTCGTCGACCCCTCGTCGAGGAGGACCCTGGGCGGCACGGGTCTGTCAGTCTCGCCGTTGTGCGTGGGATGCGCGCCGCTGGGGGACATGCCCGAGACCTTCGATTATTCTGTAGACGAGGACCGGGCCCGCGAGACGCTGAGGGCAGTCTTGGACAGTCAGATCAATTTCCTCGACACGGCGGCCTCATACGGCGACGGAGAGAGCGAGCGCCGCATCGGCGGGATGCTCGAGGAGATGGGCGGCCTGCCAGAGGGCGTCGTACTGGCCACCAAGGCGGATAGGGACCTCACGACCGGAGACTTCTCCGGAGAGCAGATGCGCCGCTCCGTCGAGCGTTCCCTGTGGCTACTAGGCATGGACAGGCTCCAGTTGGTCTACCTGCACGATCCGGAGCACGAGAGCTTTGACCACATGATGTCCCGCGGCGGTCCGGTCGAGGTACTGACAGGCCTCAAGGAAGAAGGAGTTATCCAGCACCTCGGAGTCGCGGGGGGCCCGATAGACCTCATGATCCGGTTCGTCGAGACGGACCTCTTCGAGGCCGTCATCACCCACAACCGCTACACGCTCGTGAACAGGACCGCAGACCCTCTCTTCGACGTTGCCGAGGAGCGCGGAGTGGCAGCGCTCAACGCCGCCCCGTACGGCAGCGGCATCCTCGCCAAAGGCCCCGACGCCTACGCACGCTACGAATACAGGGAGGCACCGAAAGAGATGGTGGAACGGGTCCGCGCAATACAGGATGCCTGCCGCGAGTTCGATGTTCCCCTGACAGCCGCAGCCTTGCAATTCTCACTGAAAGACCCCCGCATAATCTCCACCATCGTCGGCATGAGTCGCCCTGAGAGAGTGAAACAGACGCTGGACCTCGCCACCCGTCCGATACCACCCGAACTGTGGGAGCGCATAGACGCGCTGGCATCCCCGAACGGTTAGGGTGGCCGGCAGAGCATCTCATGGTACTCTCAGGTTCACTACCTGTGCTTCACGCAAGCGTCGCCTGCCCCTTCTCTTGTTTTTATGCACCGAACATGGGGAGGTGTGGATCTCCTTTCTGCGACTAGCTCATCAACTGGCCGCCGTTGACCTCGATGATCTCACCTACCAGGTAGTCAGCCGCCGGAGAAGTGAGGAACGCGACGACCCCGGCCGTCTCCTCGGGGGTGCCCTCGCGTCCCATGGGGATGGTGTTCTTCAGGGTCTCGCGTACGTCGGGGGGCGTGAAACGGTCGTGGAAAGGGGTGGTTATGACGCCAGGGGCGACCCCGTTTACGAGGATGTTCTCGGAGACGAGTTCCTTGGCCATCGCGCGGGTAAGGGTGCTTACGCCGCCTTTGGCCGTGGCGTAGGCGACCGAGCCAGGACCGCCGCCGTTTCGGGCCGCGATAGACGTCATATTGATGATCCTGCCTCTTCCTTGCCGCCTCATGATCGGCAACACAGCCCGCGAGACCAGGTAGACGCTCTTCAGGTTCACGTCCATCACCCGATCCCAGAGGTCATCGGTCATCTCGGATAGACTTCTGCGTTCGATCAGTGACCCCGCGTTGTTGACCAGGACGTCGAGCCGCCCGAAACGGTCCTCTATCTCCCCGACCATCCGCCCGACCTCATCGGCGTCAGAGACGTCACCCCCGACGATCGAAGCCTCGCCGCCTGAGGCTTCGATCTCCTCGACCACCTCCCGCGCCTCATCTTCGCTCGCGTTGTAGTGGACCACCACCCGGCGCCCCTGCCCGGCGAGCGCCACGGCGACGGCGCGTCCGATCCCCGTGCTGCTCCCCGTCACCCACGCGACCTCTTCCGAGAAAGCCATCCGACCGTTACCTCCCTGTAGCCTTGCTCCTCAACAAAGGATAGAACGTACATCGTGCAAATGAGCTAGATCTGAAGAGAAACGCCTGCTCGACCCGCTCCGTCCGCGTTCTCGAAGACGCGCACGACACCGGAATCGTCCTCCTCGCCCAGCCCGAGCGAGGATCCCACCTGGTATAGCCTGTGCGCAGCGTCGGCAAGCGGCGTCCTGAAGCCTTGCTCTCCCGCGGCCAACCGCACCAGCCCCATGTCCTTGACGAAGATGCCGAGGGCGCTCTTCGCGGGGACGAACTCGCGCCCGAGCATCCGTTCACCCCTGTCCTCGAGCATGAACGAGTTGGCCGCACCGTGCCTGATCGTCTCGAACACCGACCTGGGATCGAGGCCCAGTGCCTCCGCGTAAGCGAGCGCCTCTCCCGCCGCCGCGATGTGCACCCCGCAGAGCAGTTGGTTGACCAGCTTTACGGACTGCCCGTCCCCCACGGATCCGCCGCAGTGCGCAACCGTCGACCCCATCGCCGCGAGCAGGGGCCTGACCTCCTCGAACAGGTCAGCGGGACCGCCGGCCATGATGAGCAAGTCTCCACGCTCGGCCCGCGCCACGCCGCCGCTGACGGGCGCGTCGAGCAACTCTGCGCCGCGCCCGGCCAATCGCCCTTCGATCCCGCGAACCGCCTCGGGCCCGATCGTGCTCATGAGTACAACGGCGGATTTAGGAGACAGGGTCTCGGCTGCGCCGTCTCCTCCGAACAGAGCGTTTTCGGCCTGCTCCGCGTTCACCACCATCAGGATGAGCGCTTCGGCTCCCTCGGCCACCTCTCGCGGCGAGCCCGCACGCGTGGCCCCCAGGTCGACCAGGGGATCAGCATTCTCGGGGCGTACGTCGAAGACCGAAAGGTCGAAACCGGCGGAGACGATCCTCTTGGCCATCGGGGCGCCCATCGCCCCGAGTCCTATGAATCCGGCGCGTAGCATTTATCCCTCCCTTAGTATCTCGACGATCCTTGCCAGCGAGTCCTCCTCGCCTACGTTGCCGGCGAAGATGACATAGGGTAGCCCGGGAAAGGCGCTGTCCTCAGGCAGGATCCAGACGGATATTATGCCTGGTAGCATCTGGCCGGCGACCTCGGCCCTACGTACGCCGAGACCGCGGGTGCCAACGTCGCTCGATGTGATGCCTCCCTTGGCCACCACGAATGCCAAGGGCGTCCTTCTGTCCACCCTCCGCATCACCTCCACAAGCGCATTGGAGACCGAGGCCCCGATCTCCAGCCCCGTCCTGCCCGCACCGCCGCGTACGACCTCTCTGCTCGTGTAAACTACGACTTCAGCCTCGGCCAACCCCTGGTCGACCTCCGAAACCACCCTATCCAACTCCCCATCTCGCGCGCCCGCGTCGAGCAACCGCGGCACGGAGAGCTCGACAGGCCGTACGTCCGAAAGCGCGAGCGCGTGTTCCAACTGGCGCGTGGTCATCTCGACGTGGGAACCGACCAGCACGAGCCCATGCCCCTGCCGCGGGCGATGCTCATACAACTCCCCCGCACTCAAGGGTCCTTTCTCTGAGATACCGCCGCGTACCCGCACGAAAGAAGGCCCCGTACGGTAGAGGAAACGCTTGCCCTTCTCCTCCGCGTCGAGCAGGCCGAGGACGAAGACCTCGAGGTCGGCGTACGAGGCCGCGTTGACCACGACGGGTCTGCCGCCGATTACGTTGAGTAGCATCTCGGCGACCCGCCCTGGCCCGCCCTCCCTGATATCCGCGAGCCCCACGCTCGCGACCTCAGAGGCCCGCACGCGGCCTGTCGTCTTCTCCTCGACCCACGCGGCGAGGTTCGAGGAAGAGTAGCCGAAGCTGGCATCGCCGGCGAACTCCGTCTCTCCCGCTGGCACAAGGCTCTGGCCCTGGCGTACCCAGTGGATGTCCTCCACAGTGAGGCGGCCCGCCTCGATGTAGCAGGGACACAGGACGATGCCGTCCAAGTCTACCCTGAGTGCCTCCTCCAATGCCTCGGTCTCGGCAGGGAAGTATCCGCGCAGGGTGGAGTCGCCGCGGCTTACCATGGCGAACTTCGCACCAGCTTGTTCTGCCGCCGCCGCGAGGTTGGCCGAGATCTCGCGGTTCATCCTGGCGGCTTCCTCTTCCGGGAAACTGCGCGAGTTGGTAAGGATATAGAACGTGGAGGAGGGTTGCTCCAGCGCCCATCGCAGGTCTTCGACAGACCACGTCGTCAGGACGGGGACGCCGTGGACGGTCTGGGTGCCCGTCGGGTCGTCGTCGAGTACCGCAAGGCGCCTGCCGCTCTCGCCTATCTTGCGCCTGATCCTCTCCAGGGCGTTTGGCACACGCAGTTCGGGCGGCTGCGAGACCAGGTACTCCCTTGCCTCGACTCGTCCAGGCGGCTCATTCAACGAAGAACGCCTCGCACTCGCGTCGTCTTGGCGTTTAACGAACTTTCCATCAGTGGTTGTGGCGGGGGGTCTTCGAGGCGATGCCACGGTACTTCAGCGCGCTTTCGAGTACCCCGCCGCCGTCGAGTTGATCCACGGAGGCGCGGTAGATCTCTTGCCAGGGCGTCTGGCTCTCGGGGAAGTCAGGGATGCCTTCCTCTCGCTTGCGGCGTTCTATCTCCTCCTCGGAGACCAGCATGTCGCAGCGTCCGCTACCCAGGTCGATGCGGATGGTATCCCCCGTCCGCACCCAGGCCAGGCCGCCTCCTGCGGCGCTCTCCGGTGCGGCGTTCAGGATCGAAGGGCTGTCCGAGGTGCCAGATTGCCTGCCGTCGCCGATGGTAGGCAGGGTGTTGATCCCACGCTTGAGGAGCGAGTCAGGGGGCTGCATGTTGACGACCTCGGCCGAGCCAGGCCACCCGACTGGTCCAGCGCCACGGATCACCAGAATAGAGCGCTCGTCGATGTCGAGGTCGGGGTCGTTTATACGCTCGTGGTAGTCATCCGAGCCGTCGAAGACTACCGCCCGCCCCTCGAACACGTCCTTGTTGGCGGGATCGCCCAGGTAACGTTCGCGGAACTCGTCTGAGATCACACTCGTTTTGATGATAGCGAAGTCGAAGAGGTTGCCGGAGAGGACCCGAAAACCAGCGCGCTCCTGAAGCGGCTCGTCGTGGGCTGTGATCATCTCTCGGTCCTTGCTCTCGCGCCCTGCGACGCTCTCGGCCAGCGACCTGCCCGTGACGGTCATCGCCCCGCCCTCGATCTTGCCAGCCTGCAGAAGCTCGTTGACCACTGCGGGCACGCCACCAGCACGGTGGAACCTCTCTCC
>DASTKM010000038.1:0-3219 GCA_035715885.1 Rubrobacter sp. | reverse complement strand
CTGTATTCACTTATCTTTACTGTTTCGATCATGGCTCTTCTCCCAATCATTCGGTAAGCGCTCGGAAAAGTATACGTTATTGTAGTCACCCCGGTTCACCGCCAGAACTGACCCGACCTACAGCGAATCGCTCATTCGGCTACGCGAGATCGGCTATCGGCGAAAAGGCAATGCTAGCAAGCTGATAGTGTGCAAAGAGGTTGAACCACTTTGCACGCTTCTCTAGGCCCGGCGGCCGACACCGAGCAACAAGTAGATGATGAAATAGAGCGCGGCGGCCGAGATGGCCACTACGTAGAAGCTATTGGGATTGAGGTAGTTTTGCAGGATCGTTATCGATTGGAGCAGGAACGCGGCAGGAGACTCGAGCAATGTCCCGAGGCTGTAGACGGCGTTGGTCAGAACGTTGGCACCGGGTCCGACGCCCGAGTACTTCAGCGCTACATGGGTGAGTATCAGCAGGATGACCATGACGAGTATGGTGCGGACGAGACCCATGCCTCTAGCTCCTTCCCTTCGCGACCAACACTGTTACGCCCCGGATGGTTGCGAGGGGTTCGTGCGGCCTCTATCGCACCGGACTCTCTCCTCCCCATGACCCTCCTCAGGGCCCTTCTCAGCGGCCAGTATAGCAATAACGCTGTTACCTGGGAGAGGCGCCGAGGCGGGTCAGGAGGCGGCTCTCCCGGAATCCCTGGCCCTGTTCTCCCTGGTGGTCTTCTCGGAGTCCAGGCGTATGTCGCCCCCTGGTCCTCTGGACAGGTCGCCCTTTCCCCTCACGTGGGACTTGCGCGGTCTCCTATCCTCGAAGACCATCACGGCTCCTGCGATCGAGAAGCAGATCAATCCAACCGTGAACGTGACGACATCGCGCATCAGAACGCCGCTCGCCGCTGCCAACCCCGGCACCCACCAGATGGCGAAGAGCTTGCCTGATGCTCGGGTTTTCGGCTCGACCGCCATGTAGATGCCGATCCCGATGCCGGCCAAGGCGGCCACGAGCAAGAGGAACCCGATAGCGGTCAGAATGAAACTCACCTTTCTATACTATCGGACGCCGTCGCGCGTTTCACGCGAAGGGCCCCTACGCATTGCGCGGCGGTAGGATCTCATATCCGCGAGGAGGCCCTCCCAGGGACGTGCCGGAGACTCCAGGCGGTTCCCGTACAGGGAGAGTTTGTGCACGAACTCGTGCAGGGCCGAATCTGTGTTCGAGACGCACCTTGGTTCCGCGACTATGAGCACCTCCCACTCCTCCAGCTCCTTTATGTTGTATATCGCCTCCTTGAGACCGGGGCGGTGGTAGAGCAGGAGACCAGGGGCATCAAGGTCTTTGTAGTGGGCGACGAGATCGTGACCGTTGTCGGCGGCGTAGGCCACAATGGAGGCCATCTGCTCGTCCTCTGTCGGCAGCCCGCCCTCGGATTCTGTGCGTATGTACGATGCAGCCAGCGCCACGGAGATCGCATGATAGCACGGGTCTCGTCTGGTATGATCCAGGTCTAGTCAGAGACGCGTCGGGACGTGGCGCAGTCTGGTAGCGCACTCGGCTGGGGGCCGAGTGGTCGCCGGTTCAAATCCGGCCGTCCCGACTATTGCCGCTTCTGTTGAAAGGCGAGTTTTGGACACAATCTATCTTCTTGTTGGCATCCTGGGATTCTTCATCATCATCGCGGTCTTCTTCTTCGGCGGTTTCGTCTTGCTCGACTTTTTGTGGGGCCGCCGCGGGGGAGACCCCTAGAGACCTGGCGGGCTCGTCCCGCTACTTACCTGGTACGTGATCCCCTCCCTCGAAGACCTTCTCCTTGTAGACCTCGGGTGCCTTATCCTACATGAAGCCCACGACGAAGACCGCCTGGCCCGTCTGCGGGAACGAATCGAAGCCGAACGCGAGCAGCGCAACCCCGTAATAGTCTCCCCGCACGAAGACCGTTACCTGGTCCTCGACGGAGCCCACAGGGTACGCGCCCTCGGAGAGCTTGGTTCCCGCTTCGCGCTCGTCCAGGCGGTCGAGCCGCCGGAGAAGGCGGAGGGCTGGGGCCACCTCCTGAACGGAGTCGGAAGGGCCGACCTGGACAACATCGAAGGAATAGAAGTGTCCCATGGGCCCGGCGATGCTCCCCTGGCCAAGGTGGAGACCGCCGGAGGCGAGACCCTACTCCTCTCGGCTAAAGAGGATGGGTTGCCAGGCCGGGTTCGGGCGCTCTGGGATCTGCAATCGTTCTACCCCAAGGGCGTCGTGGTGCGGCGCGTGGAACCCAATGGGGCGGCCCGTCTCTCGGATGGCGAGGCCCTGATAAGTTACAGGTCGTTTACCCCCAGAGATCTTGCCGAGATCGTTGACTCAGGCACCGTGTTGCCCGCCGGGATAACCCGGTTCCGTGTTCGGGAACGGGTCCTGGGCGTACGTTACCCGCTGGATAGGATGATGGAGGGTGACCCCCGCGCCCGCAACGCCGAGCTCAGGGAGTTCGTCGAGGGCCGCTGGAAGGAGAACCGCATACGTTACTATGGAGAGCCCGTCGTACTCTTCGAGTGAGAGAAGGAGTGTCCTAATTGTACCGTGCAGCGGCCCTGATCCTGGTCCTCGTCGCCGTGGTCTTCTTCGCGACACAGCTAGCCGAGGAGCCGGTGAGGGCCCTCCAGAAGCCCGAGGTGCGCCCGGCGCCCAAGGTCTTCGAGCCGGCAGCAGGAGCGGTCGGGCCCGGCCCCGATGGAGGGGATCTGAAGATCGGGGACTTCGAGGCGCCGGAGCGCGTTCCAGACTACGAGGTACTCGAGAAGAGCCTCGATACGCGCGATGGCGCGCGAGCGGTGCGGCTCCTCATCGACACCCGCTCGCGTGAGGAGGAGCATTTCGTCCTCATCGCCCGCGACCTGAAGTCCCGCTACTCCGACTATGACGCCGTCTCGGTGGAGTTCACCGACACCGAAGACTTGCTCTTCTACAACGACGACCCGCAAACCAGAGACCTTCTCGCCTACTACGGTGGCGCGCTCATCTTCAATACCTACGACGGCGCCCTATACCTGGGCTACATCTACGGCCCGCCCAACTTGGATGGTTACTACGTGAAGGCCGCCGACTAGCGCCTCATGCGATGGCCCACAAATCTCGCCAGATCTGGCGAGACGTGTTGAAAAACGCTGCTTGCGGGGTCCTCGCAGTTGAAGGGTTTCCGGAAAGCGCATATCATACAGGATGCAGCCGGACGGAAA
>DASTKM010000037.1:0-10752 GCA_035715885.1 Rubrobacter sp. | reverse complement strand
AATGCGGCCTCCTTCTGTGATCGGGTTCTACGCCTCTCGCGCAACCCGCTCGTAGAAGAGGCTGCCCACCTCTCCCCACATCTTCCAGAACGGTAATGACCGTCCTGCTGGACTTGGCACCTTGCGGGAGTAGCTCACAGCACCCCGTGGGTTGCCGCGGTTTCTCGGGGCCAGTTCCCTCCACCGCTCTCGATGCGGGTTCGCGCTAGGCGTTGATGCTAAAACACGAGGGTGCACCCGTCAAGAAAGTCGCGCCTTCCAGAGAAAGGTACGGGACCCTTCCTACCGGTGGACCCAGGGAAAGCGTACCCACACCCAGGCATTCTGGTATTCCTCCAGGCCCATGCTACGGGCGACGTCCGGTGTCAGGTCGACTCCTGCGGGGTTGAGGACTTCCCTGCCGAACTCATCCTTGCCCTTGTTGAAGTTCTGGTAGTAGGCGACCTGCGCCGCTGGCTTGCAACGCGGAACGCGTTTGTACATCGTGCGGTCCTTATTCTGCACCCAGTAATTATCGTAGGTGTTCCAAGGCCCTACCTCCTTGACCCTCGGCCCCACGCTGGGCCCGCCGCTGACGCGCCAGATGCGAACCCTCGGTTGGCGGCCGATTTTGAGGTTGCGATGCGGCAGGGCAACCTCGCGTTCAGTGTACCCGGTGTACTGCGTGGCGAAGACTCTGCACCGTATGCCTTTCCTTTGACTGGAGACCATGTAGGTCTCGGAGGAGGCCGTGTAGTCTTCCTCGGAAGCGGCCAGAACCTCCTGGTTCCACTGCTCGTCCACCCAGCCCTCGAGGTCGGCGCTCTGATCCTCGGGCACGATGGCCTCGATTCTCTGTTTCGTCCTTGCTACGGCCGCGGCGACCTTCTCGTCGTAGTCGGAGGCGGCGATCTTCTTCGCTATCTCTTTCTTGGGGAGATCTCTGTTCGCGGCGAGCACGATCTCGCTCTCACCAAACACCTGTGCCAGGACCCGGTTCTCGTGCCGGGTCGCGGTGAGGACGGCGTCGACCTGCCTGGCGCTGAGACCGAAATGGGCCTTGAACTCATCGACATTCTGCTGCTCGGAGAGGATGACAGCAATGACGGGCTTCTTGGCATCCGAGTACGAGGAGTACACCTCGGCCTCGACGGCGACGTGATCTCCGGCCAGCAGGATCAGAGCAGGCACGAGCGCGAGAAACCCAAGCGGTGCTCGCCAGCCACCTCTGTCTCTGACAGAAGTCAGACACCATCTCGCAGCGCATAGTACGGAAGACCGCACGGAGACCCCCTCCAGGCAGGCGCGTTAGAGTTATGCGCCTACGTTATGTTGCGTAATGCGCAAATGCTAACCGCTCGCCATCCTGGAGTCAACGTATCGGTGAGCGGAACAGGCACCGACCTCAGTAAGCCCGGGCGAAGAGGGCGGTACGGCCTGGCCTTCCCGAGACGAGATCCTTCCCCTCCTCCCGCTCGAAGGGCAGAAGCCGGATCGTGGCCTTGGTATCATCCTTGATCTTCTGCTCGGTCTCCTCCGTGCCGTCCCAAGGGGCGACGACGAAACCGCGCTCTCTGGCGATGATCTCCTCGAACTCCTCGTAGCTTTCGGCCCTGCGAATGTTCGCATCGCGGAACTCCGTCGCCTGACGCAGCATGTTATCCTGGATCTCGCCCATCACCGCCTCTAGCCGGTCGGGCAACTCCTTTCTGTCCACGAACTCCTTCTCCCCCGTATCGCGCCTGACGAGGACGGCCTGATCCTTCTCGATGTCCCTGGGTCCGAGTTCCACCCGCACGGGCACGCCCCTGAGCTCGTGCTCGTTGAACTTCCAACCAGGTGAGTGCTCCTCGTCGAGGTCGACCTCCATCCTGATGCCGGAGTCTTTCAGTTCCGCATGCAGAGTTTCAGCCTCGCGGCGTACCTCTCCCTTGTTCTTGCCACGCCAGATCGGGACGATAACAGCCTGAGTCGGTGCGATCCTCGGCGGCAACCTGAGGCCCCTGTCGTCGCCATGGACCAGGATCAAACCCCCTATTGTCCGCGTCGAAAACCCCCACGAGGTCTGGTAAGGATGGACCCTCTCCTGGTTCTCGTCGAGGAAGGTTATGTCGAAGGCGCGGGCGAAGTTCTGCCCGAGGTCGTGGCTGGTCGCGGCCTGCAGGGCACGGCCGTCACCCATCAAACCCTCGCAGGTGTAGGTCTCCACAGCCCCGGCAAAGCGCTCGGATGGGCTCTTGGCGCCCGTGAGCACGGGAATAGCCATGGTTTCATAGAAGCAATCGCGGTAGACGCCAAGCATCCGCAAGGTCTCCTCACGCGCCTCCTCCGCCGTCGCGTGGACGGTGTGGCCCTCCTGCCAGAGGAACTCCGCGGTCCTGAGGAACGGGCGGGTGACCTTCTCCCAGCGCAGGACGTTACACCACTGGTTTATGAGGATGGGCAGGTCCCTGTAGCTCTGGATCCAGTTCCTGTAGAAGTCGCAGATGATGCTCTCTGAGGTAGGGCGGATCGCAAGCCGCTCCTCAAGCTCTTCTCTTCCTCCTATGGTTACCCACGCGAGCTCGGGGTCGAAGCCCTCGACGTGCTCGGCCTCCTTCCTGAGGTAGCTCTCGGGGATCAGCAGCGGGAAGTAGGCGTTCTTGTGGCCTGTCTCCTTGAAGCGGTCGTCGAGGTCGCGCTGGACGCGCTCCCAGATCTCGAACCCGTAGGGCCGGATCGCGAACGTCCCACGCACTGGTCCGTAATCGGCGAGCTTGGCCATCCGCACGAGCTGCAAATACCACCTGCTCGGGTCCTCACTCTTCTTGACCAGCTTCTCGACCGCTTCTGTCATCGTGACGCTCCTCTCCTGATGAAAATCGGACCAGCAAGAGAGTATATTGCAAGCTACCAGCTTGTCAGCTTTACGAGGACGTCAGGCGTTCCCTGCCCACATAGGGGACCAGGACCTCGGGCAGCATGACCGAGCCGTCCTGTTGCTGGTAGATCTCGAGGAGGGAGATCAGGGCTCGGCTGATAGCGAGGGCCGTGCCGTTTAGGGTGTGCAGAAGTTGGGGTCTTCCGCCTTCTTTGCGGTAGCGGATGGCCAGCCTGCGGGCCTGGTAGTCGGTGGTGTTCGACGTACTTGTCACCTCGCCGAAATCGCCGCGGCCAGGCATCCAGGCCTCCAGGTCATACTTCCGGTAGGCGGCGCCGCCCAGGTCGCCCGTACAGATGTCGACCACGCGGTAGGGCAGGCCGAGGCCCTGGAAGATACGCTCCTCTATCCCGACCATCTCGTCGTGCATATCCTCCGACTGATCCGGCGTGGTGAACGCGAACATCTCGACCTTAGTGAACTGGTGGACCCTGTAGAGGCCCCGGCTGGCGCGGCCGTGGGAGCCAGCCTCCGTGCGGAAGCAGTGGGAGAGGCCTGCGTAGCGCAGGGGGAGGTCTCTCTCCTCGATTATCTCGTCTGCGTGCTGGCCTGCGAGCGGGATCTCCGCGGTGGCGACCAGGGAAAGGTCCATACCTTCGACGGAGTAGATCTGGGTCTCCGGCCCGCGCGGTATGAACCCTGTCCCGACCAGCATCCGATCCCGCGCCAGGTCAGGCGTTATGGTCGGCTGGTACCCGCGCTCTATAAGGATGTCCATCGCGTAGCGGATCAGACCAAGCTCCAGTAGCACGGCGTCGCCGCGCAGAAAGTAGAACTTGGTCCCCGTGGTCTTGGCCCCGGCGTCGAAGTCTATGATGCCGAGCTGCTCGCCAAGCTCCACGTGGTCCTTCGGCTCGAACGGGAAGGCGGGAACATCACCCCAACGCCGGATCTCGACGTTCTCCGTGTCGTCCTTGCCGATAGGCGAGTCGGGATGCGTCAAGTTCGGGATCTTCGACTGCTCGTCCCGCAACCGCTCCTCGACCTCGTGCAGCTCCCTTTCTTTGGACGGCAGCCGCTCCTTGATGGCCCGTGACTCCTCGATGAGCCTCGCCCGAGCCTCCTCGTCACGCTCCCTGCCGATGCTCCTGGCCATCTGGTTCTGGCGTTGCTTGAGCTCGTTCGACTCCTGTATGAGATCCGAGCGCCGGTCGGCCAGCTCCACAACCAGGCCCACGTCGGCCTCGACGCCACGGTTCCTCGTGTTCTCCTGGACGGCTTTCGCGTTCTCGCGGATGTATTTGAGATCTAGCACGCCGTCTCCCTCCGGTCGTCAGCTTGTCAGCACGCTTCGGCCTACGGCCTCCGCTGGTCAGCACTTCAGCATCACCGTTCGTCACCTGTGCGCGGCTGCGGATCGATCATCGCTAGAAACGCTTCTCGAGAGATCTTTCCTCTCGCCATCCACAGCCTGGCTGTAATGCTGACAAGCCGCCTGGCGAAGCCGGGCGGCTAGCTGTTAGGCTGACCAGTTCAATTCTAACTTGATAGCTCTCTTAGCGCCCGGTTCTCTGTTCGGATACGGACGTAGAGCAAGGCGGCGTTCAGCAGCGAAAAGACGATCGCTGTTATCCAGGCGCCGAAGATGAGTGGGAAAGTCAGGACCTCCACCACGACGACAACGTAGTTGGGATGAGGGAAGTAGCGGTATGGTCCCCTCCTGACGAGTTTTCCGCCTGGCACGACCAGTACTCTTACGTTCCAGTTCACTCCCAGAGAGAAGATCGCCCAGTACCGCAACGGCTGGACTAGCAAGAACGCCGCCAGCGGCACGGGCCACCACACAGGAGGTTCGGGCCCGCGCAGAAGACCCTCGACGAGCGTCGAGACCAGCCACAGAGTATGGATGGCGACTATCACGGGAAAGTGGCCGGCCCCACGCTCCACCGCACCATGGGACCGAAGCCTCCGCTCATTCCTCCGCGAGTAAGTGAGCTCCAGCAAACGCTGGACCGCAACGAGCGCCACCCCCGCAACCAGCACCGCAACATTCAACGAACCCTCCACCCCACCACAAAATGCTGACTAGCTGAAATGCTGACAAGCGCCCGACAGGGCGCGTGCTGACAGATCAGATGCTGACGGCCGAGGGCCGTCAGCATCTGAAAAACACATGCTCCGCGGAGAATCCGGGGCCCAAGGCCGAGAGCACACCCAGGTCGTCCTTCGCGAGCTCGCCCTCATCGAGGAAGCGTTCCAGGATAAAGAGTACAGTGACGCTCGACATGTTGCCGCAGTCGCGCAGCACGTCTCGGCTGGTGGTAAGCCCGCCCGCTTGCAGTCCGAGAGCCCCTTCGAAGGCGTCGAGCACTCTAGAGCCGCCGGGATGGAGCACGAAATGTTCGAGCTCGTCGAACTCGAGGCCTAGAGAATTACAGGCTTCCTCCAGGTTGTCGCGGAACTTATCGCGCACGATGTTCGGGATACTCTTGGAGAGCTGTACTTTCAGGCCCGTCTCGACGAGATCCCAACCCATGACAGCCTCGGTATCGGGCCACGTGGTGCTGTAGCTTCCGAGTATCTCTGGGCCTGTGGTGCCTCCTAGCAGAACGGCGGCGGCGCCGTCGGCGAAGAGGCTGGTGGAGATAAGGTTGCTCTTCGAACGGTCGCCCTGCTGGAAGGTCAGGCCACAGAGCTCGACGGCGACGAGGAGGACCAGTTGGTCTGGATAGAGGCTGGCGTGTTCGGCGGCGCGCGCGATACCGGCCGCCCCCGCCGAGCAGCCGAGGCCCCAGATCGGGACGCGCCGCGTGTGCTCTGAGAGGCCGAGGCGGAAGATCAGCTTCGCGTCGATGGAAGGTGTCGAGATCCCGGTCGTCGAGACGAAGAAGACCGCACCGACCTCGTCTGGCCCAGCCCCAACCCTGTCCAGCGCCCGCCTCGCGGCCTTCTCGGAGAGGTCGAGGGCGTGCTCCACATAGAGGGCGTTCTTCTCGGAGAAGGTGTGGTCTTGCTCGAACCACTCAGCAGGCACGCAGAAGTAGCGGTTCTCTATGTGGACGTTGTCGAATATTGGGAGCAGCCGCTCGATGTCACCGTGCCCGCAGGAGAACATGCTCCTGGCGAACGTCTTCGCTTCCTCCTGCCCGACCCGGTGGGGCGGCACGGCGCTGGCGACGGAGAGGATCCTGGGTGCGTTCAACGTTCGTCCAGCAACGTCTGCGTGGCGAAGTCGGGCTCGGGCTTCTCGCAGGTGTCGCGGAACACGTACTGCGAGATACGCTTGCGCTGGCGGCTCGACCAGTCGATCGTCGGCCTTCGCTGCCCGTCCGGGACGTACCCGAGCCGGTAGACGGCCATCAACTCCAGGTCGTCGGGAACTTTCAGCAGCCGCTTCAGCCGCTCCCAGTTCTCGGGTATCTCCATCGGCGTCGAGACGAACTGGATGCCCATGCCAAGCTCCGTCGTGGTTAGCCAGATGTTCTCGACGGCGGCCCCCATACCGAAGATGGAGTAGAAACCCGAGAGTTCGCCGGGACGATACTCCGTCTTGTCGAGGAGGACCGCCAGGAGTAGCGGCGAGCCCGCGACGAGCTTCCTGTTGTCCTCGCCTAAAGTACTGGGGACGCCGAAGCGGTTCATTACGGCCTGGCCTGTGTTGGAGAAGATCTGGCGCGAGAACGGCTTGAGGACGCTTGGCATCTGGTCGAAGTGGATGCCATCGCGCTTCTCGTCCATCTCGGCTTCAGAGAAACGGAAGTAGGGCCTGTAGCGCTTCCAGAACGTGCCCTCCTCCAGAAGGCGCGTCATGCTGTCGCTGCTTATCCTCGCAACCTCATCTATAGTCTCGCGGTCATCGACGAGCACGAAGCGCCAGGGCTGGCTGTTGAAGTGGGAAGGTGCCATCGCGGCGACCTCGACGAGCAGGCGCTGGTGCTCGGGCTTCACAGGGTCTGGCAGAAAGGGGCCGTTCGTGGTCTTGCGCCTCTTGAGGACCTCCAGGAAATCCAATCTCAGCCTCCTAAAGCATCCATGCGAATCCTGTAACGTAGAGGATCATGGCCCCGCTGGCTAGCGCGGCGTGCCCGGAGGTTCCGGCCCGTACCCGCGGCAGGAAGGCGAAGAGAACAAGGACAGGCAAGAGAACCCAGCGGTAGGGCGCTCCCTGCAGGAATCCGACGCCGACCGCGATGGCAGCGGAGGCGAAGACCGCGAAAAACAGGGCGTGGTGGAGCCAGCGAAAGGGGTTCGTATCCACGATACGAAACTGCACGAGTACGCCGAGCGCAAAGTTCGCAACGAAGAGGACCATCGCGATGTAGAAGATCAATGCTCGCTCCACCGACTCATCCTGGAGGGTTATAGCACAGGGCGGGTCGCGCCGGAGTCGAAGGGGGCCTGTGATGCTAAGATTCGTAGTTCGATGGATCGTGGATTTTGCTAGGGGGCAAGATGGCGGATAGGCGCCCGGAAGCTTACATAACGGGGATCGGTGCGGTCACCCCAATAGGAGTAGGGCGCAAGAACCTCTGGAGCTCGCTCCTGGCCAACGAGAGCGGGGCCGGCCCCATAACGCTCTTCGATCCCCAGGACTTCGAGGTGCGTATCGCCGCCGAGTGCACGGACTTCGACCCCGAGAACTTTATGGACCGGAAAGTTGCGGCCAGGACCGACCGGTTCGGGCAGATGGGCCTCGCCTCGGCCAAGCTGGCCCTCGAAGACGCCGGCGCCTGGGACGTGCTCAACAACAACCCGGAACGGGTTGGCCTGATCCTCGGCAGCGGCATCGGGGGCGTTACCAGCATGGAGACGACCCAGGCCACCATAGACAGTAAGGGTCCCTCCCGCGTCAACCCCTTCGCCGTGACCAAGATCATGCCCAACTCCGCCGCGGCCCACGTAGCCATACAGCTAGGCGTCCAGGGACCCTCGATCACCGGCGCGCTGGCCTGCACCTGCGGCACGGACATGATGGGCCTGGGCTACGACCTGATCCGGCGCGGTGACGCCGACGTCGTGCTCTGCGGCGCCTCGGAGGCCGCCCTGGCACCCGTTATCGTCGCAGGATTCATAGCGATGCGGGCGATGAGCCGCCGTAACGATGACCCCGAAGGAGCGTGCAGGCCCTACGACGTCGACCACTCGGGGTTCCTGATCGGCGAGGCATCGGCTGTGGTGGTCCTGGAGAGCGCCGAGTCCGTAGAGCACCGCGGGTCCGAGCCTTACGCGAAGATCACCGGCGTCGGCCGCACCACCGACGCGTACAACCTCACGGACCCAGATCCGAAAGGCTTCGGCATCATGCGGGCCATGCAGCTCGCCGTCGCCGACGCCGGACTCAGAGGAGAGCAGATCGGCTATATAAACCCGCACGGCACGGGTACCGTGGCCGGTGACGGCCCCGAGTCGCAGGCGATGGCCAAGATCAACCCCAACGTCAAGGTCTCGGCCACGAAATCCACCCTGGGCCACTCTTTGGGCGCGAGCGGCGCCGTGGAGACCGCGATCTGCGCCCTCGCCATAAAGGAGAGGAAGATCCCCCCGATGAGGAACCTCACGAAAGTAGCGGAAGGCTGCGCCGATCTCGACTACGTCGTGGACGAGCCGCGCGAGGCGCCCGACCTCGAAGCCGCCCTCTGCGCCAACCTCGGCGTCGGCGGCCACAACGCAGCAGTCGTCCTGGAGCGAGCCTGATGAGCAGCCAGGAGAACGTTTACGAGGTTCCAGAGGGCCTACCCGAACCGGAAGACGACGGCGCATGCGACCACTTGCCAGGCATGCGGATGCCTTCCGTGTCCCTGAGGTCCACGGCGGGAGACCCCGTAGACCTCTCGACCCTGACGGGGACGACCGTCGTTTTCTGCTACCCGCTTACAGGGAGGCCTGACCAGGACCTGCCGCCAGGGTGGGACGACATCCCCGGCGCCCGCGGTTGTACCCCCCAGTCGTGCGCCTTCCGCGACCACCACGCGGAACTGCAGGAACTTGGGGCACGGGTCTTCGGCCTGAGTGCCCAGGATACCGCTTACCAGCGCGAGGCCGCCGAACGACTTCACCTTCCGTTCCTGTTGTTGAGCGATGAGAACCTGGAGTTCGCGAGAGCCCTAGAGCTGCCGACGTTCGAGGCCGAAGGCATGACCCTCATAAAACGCCTGACGCTCGTTGTGGAGGGAGGGGAGATCCTGAAGGTCTTCTATCCTGTGTTCCCACCGGGCAGGAACGCCGAAGATGTCCTGAGTTGGCTCTCCGAACGTAGCGTGACCTAGAGAGGAAGTGTAGATGAATCCCTTGGCGACCGATGCTCCGCAGAAGAGGCTCGCGGAACTCGAACAGATCCTCGCCCCCCACGGTAGCGCGCTCGTGGCCTTCTCCGGCGGAGTCGACTCCTCGCTCGCCCTGGCCGCCGCAGCGCGGGCTTTGCCGAAACACAGGGTCCTCGCCGTCACGTCCAACAATGAGACTTACCTTCCATCGGAGTTGGATCTGGCGCGGGAGTTCGCCGAATCTCTCGGGGTGGAGCACCTCGTCATAAATACCCGTGAGCTCGACAACCCAGACTACGCGAGCAACCCCACGAACCGCTGCTACTTCTGCAAGAGCACGCTCTACTCTGACCTGGCGAAGCTCGCAGAGCAGAAAGGTTACGCCTGCGTCGTTGACGGGGCGAACAAAGACGACGAGGGTGACTACCGTCCGGGCAGGAGAGCCGCCAGAGAGATCGGGGTCGTCTCCGTGCTCTCGGAAGCCGGGATGACCAAGGCCGAGGTCAGGGAGCTAGCCAAGCACCTTGGTCTGCCGACGTGGGACAAGCCGGCTCTGGCGTGCCTGTCGAGCCGCTTCCCATATGGGCAGGAGATCACACCCGAGAAGCTCTCCCAGGTCGCTCGCGCCGAGGAGTTTATGCGCAGGAAGGGCTTTTCGCAGGTCCGTGTCAGGCACCATGGGGAGATAGCCCGCCTCGAAGTCGGCCCCGAGGAGCTCGAAAGGGCCTTCGCCATGAGGGAGGAGATCTCCGCCGAACTCCTTGACGCAGGCTTTCTCTATGTCACCCTCGACCTGGCAGGCTACAAGTCAGGAAGCCTGAACGCCGCCCTGAAGAAGGGCAAGCAGGCCCTTCCCCTCATCTCGTCTTAGAGTATGGAGGGCCCGCTGCTCACCCTCACCCTCGTCTTGATGTTCGTGGGCCTGCTCGGAAGCGTCTTGCCTGGTCTTCCTGGCGTAACGCTCATATTCCTGTCAGCCCTCGTCTACGCCATCATCACGGACTTTCGCACCGTCGGAGCCGCGATCCTCGTAATCCTATTCATATTCGCCGCGATAGCCTTCGTTGCCGACTTCGTCGCCACCTCATACGGCGCCCGCCGCTTCGGGGCTAGCAACTGGGGGACCGTGGGTGGGGCCGTCGGCGGCATCGCCGGCGCCCTGATCGGGCTCCTCTTCCTCGGCATCGGCTCCCTGTTCGGCCTCATCCTTGGCACCATCGCAGGCGTCT
The DNA here is from genome assembly GCA_035715885.1 of Rubrobacter sp. Taxonomy (GTDB): domain Bacteria; phylum Actinomycetota; class Rubrobacteria; order Rubrobacterales; family Rubrobacteraceae; genus Rubrobacter_D. Next base: position 421 of record DASTKM010000037.1, on the reverse strand, counting down.
TTCTCGGCGAATATCTCAAGCGCACCCGCCAGGGCCGACAAGAGCCAGGCTCGGCCGGGTCCGACTGGCGCCGCGCCTCGCACGCAGCAGGCGGCGTCCTCGTCGGCTACCTGGCCGCCGCCATCATACAGGGGCTGCTCGGACTAGCAAGCGTCGTAGTCTTCGTGTTGGCGCTGGTCTATTAGCACGTCAACAAGCCTTGCAGCCGTCTTGTCAGCATTTCAGCACGGCGCTTCGCGCCTTGTCAGCACGCTCAGGCTTCGCCTTCGCTTGTCAGCACGTCAGCTTTCGCGTGTGCGAGGACTTGCAGACTTGCTTACTCGCTATCTTCTTCGCGACGGTGTTCGCGGAGGAATCCTTCTAGTTCCTGGGCGAGTTCGTCGCCGGAGGGCAGGTTGCGCGGACCCTGATCTGCCTGGGA
>DASTKM010000036.1:0-3500 GCA_035715885.1 Rubrobacter sp. | reverse complement strand
GGCGGTCTGTTCTCCGAGATCAACGACAACTCCGTGGCTATCTTACTGACCTACGGCACGGCCCGCATCCTGCTGGCCGGCGACGCCGAGGCGAACGAGGAGGAGTACATGGCGAACGGACCCTACACGGGTCCACTGACGATCCTGAAGGTAACCCATCACGGCTCCAACACCTCATCGACCCCACTCTTTCTCAGTCGCTTTCCCCCACAGGTGGCCGTCATCCAGTGCGGCGCGGACAACCCCTACGGGCATCCCACGCCAGAGACGCTCGACAGACTGCAGAGGGCAGGCGCGAAGGTCTTCCGCAACGACGAGGACGGGGATGTGATCGCCACCATAAAGGACCAGGAGCTGAAGGTGGCCACAACGAAACGTTGAAGAGCGCAACTCCACCCACGCCTGGCTAAAGCGATAGCGCTTGAGAACCGAGAATGTTCCTGTATTGTTACCCTTGTAAGGCACAGAGAAGGAGGAGAGACGTGGTCAGCTTCAATCGTGTCGTACTGGCCGGTAATTTGACCAGAGACCCTGAGCTAAGGTTCACGCAGAGCGGCACGCCGGTGTGCGGATTCGGGCTGGCGGTGAATCGGGTGTTCTCTAAGAACGATGAGGTAGACTTCTTTAACATCTCCGCGTGGCGGGATCTCGGCGAGCGTGTTGCGAACTACACCAAGAAGGGGGATCCCGTACTTGTCGAAGGTCGCCTGCAGTACCGTACCTGGGAGGCCCAGGACGGCTCCAAGCGGAGCGCCGTCGACGTGGTCGCCGACAACGTGCAGTTCCTCGGCCGAGCCGGAGATGCGGACGAAGGCGCCTCCTCCGGAGGTGAGGGCGGACAGGCCCGCCGCGGAGGCGGGCGCGGCGGCCGGCGTGAAGAAGTGGATATCAATGAAGAAGACTTCGAAGATATCCCATTTAGCCACTTTAGTGTCAAGCCGTTGATAGCCCGAAACATCTTGTAGGGTGGGGTCGAAGGTCTGAAGGGACTGAGGGGCCGAAAAGGCACTCTCGTCATTCTACAAGCATCCTCGAATACCCTTCGCGAAGCATCGTGCCGGGAGTAGGTAGCGTACTGGCGCAGGCTTGCCAGATCTCCGCTGCTCCGGGGGCAGATTTCGAGGAGAACCAGTCGCTCTCGTAGCCAGGTCGGCGCCGGAGGTTTGGAGGACGCCCGGTGGCAAGTAATTCCGACAGCGAATAAGACTGCGCGTAGCCTAAGTACTCCTGGGCCTGGCGCCCGACTCCAGGTGAGCCTTCCGGCAACTCGCCCAGGGCTGCCATATCTCGAGAGGGCATGCGGGTGTTCCGCGTCATGCCGGAGAAGGTACAACGCCTGGTTTGATCTTCGACCTTCGATGGTAAGGAGCGCATACACGATACGAGACGTGGCTCCAGAGGAGGGATGCCTTACGTATCGAGGTGTAGACTGAACGAATGGGATGCACTACCGTCCCCGTAATGACTTCGTAAGGAGGCGACAGGTGAACGAGCGTTTGGCGAGGATGCGTGAGCTGGGGCAGGCGCCCTGGGTCGACGAGCTCTCGCGTGAGGACATAAAGAACGGCGGTCTCCGGCGTATGATAGAAGACGGGATCGCGGGCGTTACCTCCAACCCGGCTATCTTCCAGAAGGCCATCGCTGGCTCCGACCTGTACGACGAGCAACTGGGGGAGCTGGCCGAGAGAGTAGACGACCCGAAACAGATATTCTGGGAGGTCGCCAGGCGGGACATCCAGGACGCCTGCGACATCTTCATGGCGGTCCACGAGGAGACAGGGGGACAGGACGGGTTCGTCTCCTTAGAGGTCCAGCCTGACATTGCCTACGACACGGAGGCCACGGTCGAGGAGGCCACGCGGCTGCACGAGATGGCCGACAGGCCCAACCTCTTCGTCAAGATACCGGCCACCTTGCCAGGGCTCGTGGCGATAGAGGAGATGATCTCCCGCGGCAAGTCCATAAACGTCACCCTGATCTTCTCCCTCGAGCGCTACCGCGAAGTGGCCCGCGCCTATACAAGGGGTCTCCAAAGACTAGTCGAGAACGGGGGAGATCCCTCGGGCGTGCACTCCGTGGCGAGCTTCTTCGTCTCCAGAATAGACACCGAAGCAGACAAGCAGCTAGAAGAGCTCGGGGCGGAAGAGTACAAGGGCAAGCTCGCCATAGCCAACGCCAAGGTGGCCTACCAGATCTACAAGCAGGTCTTCGGAGGCGCAAGGTGGCGTTCGCTAGAGGATAAGGGCGCAAACCGCCAGCGCCTGCTCTGGGCCTCGACCTCGACCAAGAACCCTGACTACCAGGACACTATCTATGTGGACAACCTCGTCGGGCCAGAGACCGTCAACACCATGCCCAAGAAGACCATACAGGCGGTGATGGAACACGGCGACATCAGGCCTACCCTCGAGGAGGGCGTCGAAGAGGCCAAGAGACTCCTCGAGCGGCTCAGGGAGGTCGGCCTCGACTACGAGGACGTAACCGACATCCTGGAGAAGGAAGGCATCCAGAAGTTCGCCGACCCCTTCAACGAGTTGCTAGAGGAGATCGAGAACAAGAGCCGCCAGCTTGTCAGCTAGTCAGCCTGTCAGCGTGCTGACAAGCTGACAAGCGCTGAGCGGAGGGAGGCAACACATGGAAATAGGAATCTGGGGCATGGGGCGGATGGGGTTCAACATGGCGCGGCGGCTCGTTGACAAGGGCGACCACCGGGTGATCGCGGGCAACCGTTCGCCCGGCAAGGTGGACGAGGCAGTCGAGCATGGGGCCGAGGGTGCCTACAGCCTGGAGGAGTTCGTAGTGATGCAGGACTCGCCGAGGGTGCTTTGGACCATGCTACCTGCCGGGGACGTGACGGACGATATAGTCAGGCAGTTCACAGATCTCGCCGAGGAGGGCGACATCATCGTGGACGGGGCCAACTCTTACTTCAGGGACTCTGTGGCGAGGGCAAGGGAGGTCAGGAACGCTGGCTTGAGGTGGCTGGATGCTGGCGTGTCAGGAGGCGTCTGGGGCTACGACGTCGGCTACTGCACCATGATCGGGGGCGACGCAGACGCCTTCGAGTACGTCGAGCCTGTCTTCGAGACCCTCGCGCCTCCGAACGGATACGCATACCTCGGGGACGCGGGCGCAGGACACTTCGCCAAGATGGTCCACAATGGCGTCGAGTACGGGATGCTCCAGGCCTATGCCGAAGGGTTCGAGATCCTCCAGAAGTCTCGCTACGACTACGATCTCAGGGCCCTCTCGAGCCTGTGGAACCAGGGGAGTGTCGTCCGTAGCTGGCTCCTCGAACTCGCCGAGCGCGCCTTCGAGAAGGACGCCAACCTCGATAGCCTTAGCGGCTACGTCGAGGACTCGGGAGAGGGCCGCTGGACGGTCCTCGAAGCCATAGAAGAGAACGTACCGGCGAACGCCATAGCAGGCTCTCTCTTCGCCCGCTTCGCCTCCCGCCAGGACGACTCCTTCGCCATGAAGGTCATAGCCGCCCTGCGCGG
>DASTKM010000035.1:0-2834 GCA_035715885.1 Rubrobacter sp. | reverse complement strand
CGCGGGTTGGCTGGACATAACTAACCGTTGACCGATCCGCAGCGAGGGCTATAATCCGACAAACCGAGCCGGATTTACCGTCGAAAGTGCGGCCCAAGGTGATGGGCGTCTTGGGAACCCTGCCGGGGACGCTCCCCTCTTGTGCAGGCGTCGCCAATCATGAGATGTCGTTCTTGAGAGAAGGGAACGCTTGAGCAGCGAGGAGCCAGCTACCACTTTCGCTCGGAGAGACACCCCGCAAGCGGTAGGGGAGCGTCTGAGGATCATCGGGCCGGGGCTGGTGCTCGCGGCCACCACGGTGGGCATCGGCGACTTCATCTCCAACGCGGTGGCTGGGGAGCGCTTCGGGACGACCTTCATGTGGGCGATCGTCCTCGCCGTGGTGCTCAAATATTTCTTGACGGAGGGGTTGGGGCGGTGGCACCTGGCTTCGGGCCAGACGATCATCTACGGGTGGAACTCTCTGGGACGGGGGGTGACTGCTTTCGTGGCCGTCTACCTTGTTATCTGGGCGTTCTTCTTCGGCGCCGCCGGCCCGTCGGTCGTGGGATTAGCTACCAACGCCATGTTCCCCATTTTGCCGGTCCCAGCCTGGGCGGTGATCCACTCCCTGCTCGCGTTCTTGTTTGTCTGGGTGGGTAGATACCAGCTGTTCGAGAACGTCATGAAGGTGCTGATCGCCTGTAAGGTCGTCGTCGTGGTCGTCATCGCCGCGCTGTTGCGGCCGGACCTTGGGGACATAGCCTCGGGTCTGGTGCCGAAGATCCCGGCCGGTTCACTTCTGTACGCCGTGGGCATCGTCGGAGGATTGGGCGGCACGCTGGCCTTGGCGTCTTACGGCTACTGGGTGCGCGACAAGGGCTGGAGAAGCCCGACCTGGGTACCGATCATGCGCCTAGATGCGGGCCTCGGATACGTAGTCACGGCCATCTTCGGGGTGGCAGTGATGGTGATCGGGGCCGAGCTGCTCTTCGGCACCGGGAGGAGCATAGGTGATGAGGAGGGCTTGGTCAACCTGGCCAGCCCGCTGGGCGAGCGGTTCGGGACCGTCGTGCGCTGGATCTTCCTCGCCGGTTTGTGGGCGATCTCTTTCGCCTCGGTGATCGGGGTGTGGAACGGCATGTCCTACCTCTTCGCCGATATAGTGAGGACGTTCCGGGGCATCCCGGAAGAAGAGGCCGGACCCCACATCTCAGAAAAGAGCCCGGCCTATCGCTCCTTCCTAATACTTCTCACCTTCCCGACGATACCTCTAATCGTGCTCGGCCAGCCGGTAGCCCTGGTGCTCCTCTGGACGGCGATGGGGGCTGTGTTTTTGCCCTTCCTCTCTATCACCTTGATGTGGCTGCTCAACTCCTCCCGCGTGGAACGCGGTTACCGGAACAGGCCGGTCTCCGCCTCTAACATCGTCCTGGGGGTAAGCGTCGTCATCTTTTTGGTATTGGGGGTACAGACTATCGTAGGGCTTCTGTGAACTTAGTTGCTCACGAACACTCGAGGAGGTAGAGACGGTGGGCGAAGGCAACGTCAAGTTTGGGCTGACACTCCCGAACCGGGGGGTCATAACGGGTGCTACCACCATGGATGAGATGCTGGCACTGGCTCAGATGGCTGACAAGGAGCCGATCTGGGACTCGGTGTGGGTGGGCGACTCGATCCTCGCCAAGCCAAGGCTCGACGCCATAGCGCTGCTCGGGGCTCTGGCGGTCAAGACCGAGAGGGTGAAGCTGGGTCCAGCCTGCTTCGCGAGTACTCCCTTGAGGAACGCCCTTCTGCTCGCCTACCAGTGGGCCAGCCTCGATTACATGTCCGGCGGGAGAACGATCTTCGTCGCCTGCCAGGGACAGGCGGCCGCCGGACGCGGCGGCAACTTCGCAAACGAGTTCGCCGCCTTCGGGATCGACCCCTCCTCGAGGATGAGGCGTATGGAGGAGGCCGTTGAGATCATGCGGCTACTCACTTCCGAGGAAGAGGCCAGCTACGAGGGCGAGTACAACAGGTTCGAGAACGTGACAGTGCTGCCGAGGCCGGTGCAGCAGCCGGTCCCCATCTGGCTCGTAGCGAACCCGGACCCGGCCAAGAAGGGGAACGTCGAGACATCGCTGAGGCGTGTCGTCCGCCTCGCTGACGGCTGGCAGACCACCTGGAACACCCCGGAATCCTTCGCCCAGCACCTCTCAACCATCAAGGGCTACGCTGAGGAGGAGGGTCGCGACCTCGGAGAGAATTTCGAGGCCTGCCTCTACTACAACATAAACGTGGGAGAGGCCCGGGAGGCCGCGCTCGATGAGGCCAAGAGGTTTCTCGACGCCTACTACTACACCGACTATGACCGGGAGCGTCTCAAGAGGTGGGTCGCTCACGGCTCGGCCGAGGAGTGCGTCGAGCAGATCCAGGCCTTTATCGAGGCTGGAGCTACCACGGTCACCCTTCGCATGGCCGCCTACGACCAGAAAGCCCAGTTCGAGCGGGTGAGCCGCGAGGTGCTGCCCGCCCTCCAGGCCGCGCTCGCCTAGAGTAGCATGATAACCCGCTTCGACCACGCCGTGATCGCCGTCGCCGACCTGGAGCGAGCCATCGAAGCCTACCGCGCTCTGGGCTTCGACGTCTCTCCCGGTGGCCGCCACGAGCACCGCGGCACCCACAACGCCCTAATTCGCTTCGGCGGCGTCGACTACGTCGAGCTGCTAGGGGTCTACGATCCCGAAAGGGCAGTCGAGAGCGGTCCCAACGGGCGTACGCTTGCCGAGTTCGTTCGTGACAGGCAAGGCGGCTTAGTGGGCCACTGCTACGCCACCGACGATATAGAGGCGGAGGCCGACCGCACGAGGGAG
>DASTKM010000034.1:0-17207 GCA_035715885.1 Rubrobacter sp. | reverse complement strand
CTCTTGAGGTCGCGCTTGGTCGCGGCCCTGGCAAAGCGTACCCTGTTGGCCTCCTCGAGCGCGTCCCTGCGTTCGTCAGCCGTCCGTTCTGGTGCCCGCCTCAACATCAACGGGTTAGTATATCATCGCAGGAAGGCACTCGGTCTAACCTTCTTGCCAGGCGCTGCTACGCCTCTTTCGGCGATACCTCCTGGTCTTGTGGCGGTTGCCGCACGTCTCCATAGCGCACCACCTGCCGGTGCGGCTCTTGGAGTGGTCGTAGTACGCCCACCTACAGTCCTGGGCGGCGCAGATCTTCATCCGCGCCCACGTCCCCTTCGAGGACGCTACCACAACGTCGGCGAGGATCCTGCCTAGGGCCCCTCTCACCCCTCCCTCCCCGCTCACTAGCTCGGGTTTCGAATTCTCCCCGAAGCGGACTACGAGCGGCAACTCTTGGAAGCTCCATCCGGCAGCGTCCGACCGCTCTCGAGCCGGAACCGAGTTGGCCAGAGCCGCTGAACGCAGGGCGTCTCTCACCCGTACAGCCAGTTGACGATCCGCCTCATTCACCGCTACCTCCCTCCCGAGAAGCCCACGCCCGACGAACCAGGCCCTGAGCCTCTCGGGGCTCCTAAACCCCTCCCTCTCCTCGTCCGGCTTCCCAGCGTGCTCCCCGTACGTCTCAAGGTCTAGCGTGTTGAGGAACTCGTTGACGAGCCTCACCTCTTCAGGAACCTCGCCTTCCGGTATGCGCTGCTCCACCTTGCGCCTCCTCAGTAGTCCGACACCATTGTAAGCGATAGAAGGTTTTGAGAGACTACGACACCGGTATAACGTATTGATAGTGTCGGCTATGTCACGAGGGCGTTGGAGGAGGGTATGGTGTCGGAAGGTGGGGAGAGGAAGACGTTCGCGCTGGTGCTGTTGTGTTGCGCCTCGTTCGTGGCAGTCCTTGACCTCACGATCGTCGCGATTGCGCTGCCATCGATACGGAGAGAGCTTGGTATCTCAGGGGGCGACGCGCAGTGGATCCTTACCGGATACGCGCTCTCCTTTGGGGGCCTCCTGCTGCTTATGGGCCGCGCCGGCGACCTTTACGGCCGGCGGCGCCTGTTCGTGTCCGGGCTAGCCTTGTTCGCCGCCGCCTCTCTGCTTGGGGGACTGGCGTGGGCGCCCTGGGTGCTGGTGGCTGCGCGTCTATTGCAGGGGGTTGGTGGAGCGGCGCTCGTACCGGCCTCGCTCGCGCTGGTGGCGGCCACCTTTGCCGAGGGCGAGGAGCGGAATCGCGCCATGGGCGTGTACGGCGCGATGGCTGGGGTTGGGTTCGTCTTCGGGATGGTGCTGGGGGGAGTGATCACCCAGTTCCTGGGCTGGCGGTGGGTGTTGTTAGTGAACGTGCCCGTGGCGCTTGCGGTGCTCTCTCTCGCGCCGGTCGCGATCGATGAGAGCAAAGACGATGCCGCCCCCCGTACGCTGGACCTGGCAGGGGCAGCGACAGCCACCCTCGGACTAGCCTCGCTGATCTACGCCATCTCCGAGGCCCCGAAGAATGGATGGGCCTCTCCCGCCACGCTCGGCACGGCCGGGATGGGGACGGTACTCCTTGGCGTTTTCGTGGCCCACGAGCGCCGGGCTTCGACACCGCTGGTGGCGCTCCCGATTTTGTATCGGCGCGCCGTGGCCGTTCCGAACCTGGCAGTCGTCCTCAAGTCTATGGTCAGCGCCGCCCAACTCTATGTGTTAACGCTGTACTTCCAGGACGCATTGGACCGCACGCCGCTGGAGGCCGGGCTCCTCTTCATCCCCATGACCGCGGCGTCCGTCGTCGCCTCACCCGTCGCCGGACGCCTCACGACCCGGCTTGGGGCCAGACGGACAGCGGTGTGGGGATTTGCCATGTCGGGGGCCGGGTTGGTGCTGGTAGCGTGGCTAATGCCCCAAAAAGATGCCCTGGTGGCCATACTCCTCGGGATGGCGGTGGCAGAGGCCGGCTTCGTAAGCGCGAGTGTACCCCTGACAGTCGCCGCTACGGATGGCGTTGGGGATAACGAGCGGGGTCTAGCTTCAGGGGTCTTGAGCACGGCCACGGAGCTCGGCAACGCCCTCGGGTTTGCGGCGGTTGGTGCTGTGATCGCTGCCGCGACTGCGACCGGGCCCGTAGGCGCCGACGCCCTCCTGAGCGGCCTCCGATGGGGACTCTGGTCTGCCACAGGTTTCGCTGTGCTTGCTCTGATGCTTGTGGTCGTCTCAATGGGCTCATCAAGCCGCCGTCAACCGGAGATTTGACCGCCCGTCATCCCGGAACGAACGCTACGCAGCGCTCCCTTCAACTCTGCCGCGCCAAGACCGCTTTCTTTCAGGTAGGCCGTAAACTCGTCGAGTATCTCGTGCGGGTCCCTGACGAAGCTCGCTGTGCCTACCTGCACCGCCGTCGCGCCCGCTAGCATGAATTCGGCCACATCCGTTCCGCTCACCACGCCCCCGCTACCTATCACGGGTACGTTCACCACGGCTGATACGTCGTATACGGCCCGGAGCGCGATGGGCTTTATCGCGGGGCCTGAGAGGCCGCCCCGCACCAGAACCTTGCGAGCGTGGGCGTCTATGGTGAGCGCAGGGAGGGTGTTTATGACCGTCAAGCCTTCCGCCCCTGCCGACTCGGCGGCGCGGGCGTTCTCCACGACACCTTCGTTCGTGAGCTTGGCAAGAATGGGTTTACCGGGCACGGCGGTGCGGCAGGCGGCGACCACCTGCTCGACGGAAGCCGGCCCTGCGCAGAAGGCCAGGCCCCCACACTCCACATTCGGGCACGAGAGGTTCAGTTCGATGGCGGAGACGCGGTCGTCGCCGGCGAGGATCTCGCAGAGAAGGGTGAACTCGTCGACAGTATCGCCGGCCACGGAGACGAGAATAGGGACTCCAAGGTCGAACGCGTCCAGACCCTGCAAGAAGCCGTGTACACCTGGGTTCTGGAGGCCGATAGAGTTGACCATCCCTGCCGCAGTCTCGGCGATGCGGGGCGGTGGATTGCCGGCCCTTGCAGCCGGGGTCGTCGTCTTGGGTAGCATCGCCCCGTACACGTCTTCGACCTCGCCCAGGGCTTCTTTGGAGAGTGTTCCGGAAGCTGGGATCAGGGGGGTACGCAGCGGCAGCCCGCAGAGCTCGACCGCGAGGTCGACACCGGCCTTTTGCTCGCGCACTACCACGCCAGAACATCCGAATGGAAGACGGGTCCCTCGATACAGGATCTGATAAAACCGCCTCCGCGCACTGGGACCACGCACCCGTTGCACGAGCCGTTCCCGCACCCCATCCGCTCCTCAACAGAGAGCTGGCAGAGACTGTTTGGCCCTGCTGCGCGCTTGACAGCAGCCAGCATTGGGTTTGGCCCACAGGCGTAGACAGCCCCGTACCCTTCGAGGGAGTCTGTCGCGTCGAGCACGGTCCCGTGGGTCCCCTCTGAGCCGTCCATCGTTGCCACCTCTGCGCCAGGGAAATCCCTGGCGACAGCAGCCGGCTTTGCGTCGGCGAACCCGAGGTAGATGTCGTGAGGAATTCCTACGGCGTCGAGACGCCGGCCCAGGATCTTGAGCGGCACGACACCTATGCCGCCTCCGAGAAGGGCGGCAGACCCCAGCCCGGGATCGATGCGGAAGCCTTTTCCGAGGGGTCCTGTCACCTCTATGGTTGATGCGAGATCCAGGAGCGCAGTACCGCGGCCACGCACCTCGAAGAGGAGGCTCGCAATTCTCCCGTCGTAATCGTAGAAGGAGAAGGGGCGGGCGAGGAAGGGGTCGAGGGTCGCGGGGTAACCGGCGGCCCTCGCCATCACGAACTGCCCCGGTTCGACGGGTCCATCGGTCCAGGGGTAGCGGAGCAGGGTGTAGCTGCCCAGCTCCTCACGCTCCTCGACCCGAACGCTGTAGAACTTCATGCTCTCGTCGCGTAGAGGCCCTGGAGCGAATTCACCCTGCTGGTGCCGCCTCGGACCCTGGCCTCTATGCCCTGTACGGCGGCCGCTGCCCCTGCGAGTGTGGTAATACAGGGGACCCCTTGCATGAGGGCTCGGCGTCGGATCAGGTACCCGTCAGTGCGAGGCCCGCGACCCCAGGGGGTGTTTACGATCAGATCTACCCCGCCCGCCTCTATAAGGCCGAGCACGTCCTCTCCGAGCTCCCCTATCTTGGGCACGATCATGACCGGCAGCCCGTTGTTCTTGAGCACCTCAGCCGTCCCCTCGCTCGCCGAGATCTCGAAACCCAGATCGGCGAAGGCCCTGGCTATGAGCACCACGGCCCGCTTCTCCCTGTTGGCGACTGAGATGTAGACCCTCCCCGAGACGGGAAGTTCCTGCCCCGCCGCCGTCAGCGCCTTCGCGAAGGCGCCGCCGAAGGTGCGGTCTATCCCCATCGCCTCACCTGTTGAGCGCATCTCGGGCCCGAGCAGCGGGTCGACGTCCGCGAACCTGTCGAACGGGAAGACAGGCGCCTTGACGGAGAAGTGCCCGTTGGTGGAAGCCCGTAGGGCCATATCCCCGAGCTTCTCGCCGAGGAGGACCCGGGTCGCTATCTTGGCCAGCGGCACTCCCGTGGCTTTGGAGATGAAAGGCACGGTACGCGAGGCGCGGGGGTTGCACTCGATCACGAGCACATCGTCACCCCTTACCACGAATTGCACGTTCATGAGCCCGACTACTCCAACGGAGAGGGCCAACCGCCTGGTGTAGTCTTCGATCCTCCGCAACAACGCCCGGTGGATCGTGATCGGTGGCGTCACGCAGGAGGAGTCGCCTGAATGTACACCGGCCTCCTCGACGTGCTCCATGATGCCGCCGACGTAGACTTCCTCCCCGTCCGAGACCGCATCCACGTCGACCTCCGTGTAGTCCTCCATAAACTTGTCGATGAGGGTGGGGTGTCCTGGGCCTGTGCCCGCGCTGGTCCTGAGGTAGAGATCGAGGTCATCGTCGTTGTAGACGATCTCCATCCTGCGCCCGCCGAGGACGTAAGAAGGCCGCACGACGACCGGATACCCGAGCTCGCGCGCCACCTCCCTCGCCTCCTCGGGCGTCGATGCGGTCCCGAACCTGGGATGCGGGATGCCGAGCTCTGCCAGGAGCCGTCCGAACCTGGAGCGGTCCTCCGCCAGGTCTATGGCGTCCGGCGAGGTGCCGAGGATTCGCACTCCTGCCTCTTCCAGCTCATGCGCGAGCTTGAGGGGACTCTGGCCGCCGAACTGCAGGATCACCCCTTCCGGCTCCTCGCGTTTTATGACCTCTAGCACGTGTTCTGCGGTGAGCGGCTCGAAATAGAGACGTGTAGAGGTGTCGTAGTCGGTGGAGACGGTCTCAGGGTTGGAGTTGACCATGACCGCGTCGTAGCCGCTCTCCTCCAGGGCGTAACTGGCGTGGACGCAAGCATAGTCGAACTCTATGCCCTGGCCGATGCGGTTGGGGCCGCTGCCGAGCACGACGACGGAGGCGTTCTCCTCGCGCCTGACCTCGTCTTCCTCCTCGTACGTCGAGTAGTAGTAGGGCGTGAGCGCAGGGAACTCACCGGCGCAGGTATCGACGGATTTGTAGGTCGGCGAGACACCGAGGGCCCGCCTCACACCCCTAACAACCTCAACCGAAGTCCCCGAGGCCGTGGCGATAGTCTCGTCGGTCAGCCCTATCCTCTTCAACTCGCGCAGGTCATCGACGCCGAATGGTTCGGAGATGGAGCCTTCCGCGGCCACGATCCTGGCTATGGAAGCGATAAAGAAAGGATCTATGGAGGTACGCTCGAAGATCTCAGATATGTCCATCCCGGCACGCAGGGCATCGAAGATGGCGAAGACGCGGTACGGGCTCGGTTCGTCGAGGCCGGCATGGACGTCCTGGGCGTCCACCTCCAGCGATGCCATCGCTTTCATCAAACTCTCCGTGAACGTCCTCCCTATCGCCATGACCTCGCCCACCGAGTGCATCCTGGTCGTGAGCCTGGGCACGGCGCCCGGGAACTTCTCGAATGTGAAGCGGGGTACCTTGGTAACCACGTAGTCCAGCGCAGGCTCGAACGAGGCAGGCGTCGCACGTGTAATGTCGTTCGGGATCTCATCGAGCGAGTACCCCACCGCTAGCTTGGCCGCTATCTTCGCTATCGGAAACCCCGTCGCCTTGCTCGCCAACGCGCTCGAGCGGCTTACCCGCGGGTTCATCTCGATCACATAGTACTCGTCACTCTCAGGGTCGACCGCAAACTGGATGTTGGATCCTCCAGTGGAAACCCCGATCTCGCGTATTATGCGTAAAGATGCGGAACGGAGGGTCTGATACTGGCGGTCTGAGAGGGTTTGGGCGGGGGCTACGGTTATTGAGTCGCCTGTATGGACGCCCATGGGGTCTACGTTCTCAATGGAGCAGATCACGACGACGTTATCTGCGAGGTCGCGCATGACCTCGAGCTCGAACTCCTTCCAGCCTGCGACGCTCTTTTCGACGAGGGCGCTCCCAACGGGGCTAGCGTCGAGGCCGTCGATGACGGCGCGGCGGAGCTCGCGGTGGTCGGTGGCCGTGGCCCCTCCCTTGCCGCCGAGGGTGAAGCTGGGGCGGATGATGAGGGGGAAGCCGATCTGGGCTGCCAGCTGCTCGGCTTCGGCCAGGCTTCGGACCGTGCGGCTCGGGGGTACATTCAGGCCGATTCGGTGCATGGCGTGAGAGAAGAGCTTGCGGTCCTCGGCTTTACGGATCGACGGGATGGATGCTCCCAGAAGTTCGACGCCTGTCTCGTCGAGGACGCCCGCCTCGTTGAGTTCGACGGCGAGATTGAGGGCGGTCTGGCCTCCCAGGGTGGGGAGCAGCGCGTCGGGTCGTTCGCGGCGCAGTATCTCGGTTACGGTTTCGGCCGTCAGTGGCTCGACGTAGGTTGTGTCTGCGACCTCCGGGTCCGTCATAATAGTCGCCGGGTTGGAGTTTACGAGGATTACGCGGTAACCCTCCTCCCGCAAGGCGTGACAAGCCTGGGTACCTGAGTAGTCGAACTCTGCGGCCTGCCCGATCACGATCGGACCAGAGCCGATGATCAGGACACTCGAGATGTCGTCGCGCCGCGGCACGCTAGGCCAACGCCTTCTCTGAGATACCGTTCACGAACTCTTCGAACAGATAGCCCGAGTCCCTCGGGCCCGGGCTCGATTCGGGGTGGTACTGCACGCTCCAGGCTCTCTTCCCTGGGCACGCGATGCCCTCGACGGTGCCGTCGTAGAGGTTGCGGTGGGTCAGTCCGACGCCATCCGAGAGTGAAGTCTCGCTAACGGCGAAGCCGTGGTTCTGGCTCGTTATCTCGATGCGTCCCGTCTTCAGGTTCCTGACGGGATGGTTCGCGCCGTGGTGCCCGAAGGGCAACTTGTAGGTCTCGCAACCGAGGGCGAGCCCGAGGAGCTGGTGGCCGAGGCATATCCCGAACGTCGGGACCTCACCGAGCAGCGGACGCAGGGTCTCTACCGCGGCTCCCAGGGCGGCCGGGTCGCCAGGGCCGTTGGAGAGGAAGAGGCCATCAGGTTCGGCGGCGAGGATCTCCTCGGAGCCGGTGGAGCCAGGCATCGCGAGGACAGAGGCTCCGCGGCTACGGAGCTCGCGGTAGATAGAACCCTTTACCCCGTAGTCGATGGCGACGACGCGGCACCGTTCCTCTCCTAAGGCTGGAAGCTGCGTGGGTTCCGTGAGTTCCGAGCTCGTCGAGGCGAGGTCCAGGCCGACCATCGAAGGGTGGGCTTTGGCTTTCTCGCGCAGGACGTTACGGTCTGACTCCGAGGTGGAGATCACACCGCGCATCGCACCTCTGTCCCTGAGGTGCCGCGTCAGGGCACGAGTATCTATACCTTCCACGCCGAGGACACCGCACTCGTCGAGCAGGGCTGCCAGGGAACGCTCGCTCGCCCAGTTGCTCGGATGTGGCGTGTACTCGCGGGCGAGGACGGCTGCTGCCTGCACCTTGCGTGACTCCTCGTCGCCGGGGATCACACCGTAGTTGCCGATGAGCGGGTAGGTGAAGAGCAGGATCTGACCCCTGTAAGAAGGGTCCGTGATGGTCTCCTGGTAGCCGACCATGCTCGTCGTGAAGACCACCTCGCCGGCGACCTCCCCGTTGCCGGCGAAACTCCATCCCTGGAAGGCCGCCCCATCCTCGAGGACCAGCCTCGCCCTGCACCGATCCTGGGTCTGCACTCCATTACGCACGAGCACCAAACTTCGCTCCTGTTCTTTCGTGTACCGGCTCTCCACCAACTATTGTACTCACCACTCTGCCCTTCAGCGTCCGTCCGAGATAGGGGGAGTTGGACGAACGGCTGAGGAGCGTACCCCTCCCTACCGTCCACTCCTCCGAAAGGTCGATTAGCGTGAGATCTGCCGGCGCGCCGACGGCTAGGGTGCCTCCTGCGCCGACCCAGCGGCCCGGGGCGCAGCTCATCACTTCGACGAGGCGTTTCAGCGAGAGCCTGCCGCCGAGGACCAGATCTGTGTATAGCGCGGCGAAGGCCGTCTCGTGGCCGAGGAACCCGGGAGCGGCCTCTTCTATTGGCAACTCTTTCTCTTCCGAGGCGTGGGGCGCGTGGTCTGTCGCGACGAAGTCGAGGACGCCGTCGCGAACGGCCAGCTCGACGCCAGCGCGGTCAAGCTCGGGCCTGAGCGGCGGGTTGACGCGGTAGAGTCCGTCGAGTGTCGAGACGAGGTCTTCTGTCAAAGTCAGGTGGTGGGGTGTCGTGTCGGCGGTGACATCGGCCTTGCCCCGGAAGAAGCCCACGAGGGCGGCCGAGAGGGCTGTGGAGACGTGCGTTATGTGCACCCTGGCTCCCGTCTCGGCGGCGAGAATGAGGGCCGTCGCCGTGGCTGCGTCCTCCGCGCTGGCCGGAGAACCTGGAAGTCCGGCGAGTGAGGCGGCCACACCGTCGTGCACGACGCCCGTCGCTAGCGTGTGATCCTCGCAGTGCAGGATCACGGGCAGCCGCGCCGAACGGGCGTAGAGCATGCCGTTCCTGAGGACGCCAGCCGAAGCCGTTCCCAGCCCGTCGTCGGAGACGCAGAATGCTCCCGCCTGCTTGAGGAGGCGCATCTCCGTCAGCCGCTCGCCAGCGAGCCCCACGTGGAGTGCGGCCGAGACGCGCGCCCGCACCCTCGACTCCCGCTCCACGCGGCTGACCAGACCGCTGACCACGACGGGGCGGTCAACGATGGGATCCGTGTTCGGCATCATGACGACGCCCGTGAAGCCGCCAGCTGCTGCTGCTGCCGAGCCGCTCTGGATATCTTCCTCGTCTTCGCGCCCCGGCGTACGCCAGTGGGCGTGGACGTCGACGAAGCCGGGGAACAGGTGCAGGCCATCTGCATCCAGCTCGCGTTGTCCGCGTAATCTCTCGCCGACCTCCGCGATACGGCCCGATGAGAGGCGTACGTCCGTGATCCCGTCGAGGCCCGTAGAGGGGTCGAAGATGTGGGCGTGACGGATGACCAGTTCCGCGGAGTTGCTTTCCCCGAGCATCACGCGGCGACGCTCTGGGCGGCGCCAGTCGAGAG
The DNA here is from genome assembly GCA_035715885.1 of Rubrobacter sp. Classification (GTDB taxonomy): domain Bacteria; phylum Actinomycetota; class Rubrobacteria; order Rubrobacterales; family Rubrobacteraceae; genus Rubrobacter_D. The sequence goes on along the minus strand of DASTKM010000034.1, from coordinate 7,672 downwards.
GGCGAGGACGGCCGAACGGACACAGACACCGGCGGAGACCTGGTCGGGGATCAGCGACGAGGCGTCGAGGACGACGTCGCCCGAGATCTCCACTCCCCTGTTGACCGGGCCAGGGTGCATGACCAGCACGCCGCTCTGAAGGTGGCGCCGTGACACACCGTAGAACCTGGAGTACTCGGCGACGGAAGGTATCCGCGCGCCAGTCATCCTCTCCTTCTGGAGTCGCAGCATATAGAGAACATCCGCGTCCCACTCGAGCGCCTCGTCCACAGAGGAGAGCACGGGTAGGTCAAGGGCACCTGCGTCCGGCGGCAGTAGCGTCCTGGGGGCCACGAGGGCGACCTCCATCCCGGCCTGCAAAAAGCCGGGTATTACGCTGCGCGCCACCCTGCTGTGCAGTACGTCGCCGACGATGGCGGCGCGGCGTCCCCTGAGTCCTTCGAAGCCGCCCAGCGCCTCGCAGAGGGCGTACAGATCAAGGAGGGCCTGGGTCGGGTGCTGGCCGCACCCGTCGCCAGCGTTGATCACGGGCGCGGAGGTGTGGCGGGAGGCGAGGGCCGCTGCTCCCGCGGCCTGGTGCCGCAGCACGATCGCGTCGGCCCCGAGGCGATCGAGGGTGACCACGGTGTCGATAAGGGACTCGCCCTTGGCGATAGCAGAGCCCTTGGCGGAGAGTGAGATCACATGCGCCCCAGAACGCCTCGCGGCGAGCTCGAATGAGACAGCGGTCCTCGTCGACGCCTCGAAGAAGGCCAGGCAAACGGTCTTGCCCTCGAGCGCATCCCTGACACGTCCCTCCGCAAACGCCCTTGCCAGATCGAGGATCTCCCTGATGTCCTCGTGGCCGATGTCTTCCAGGGTTAGAAAGCTCCTAGTTTCCAACGACGATCACCCCGTCCTCCCCATCGGTCTCCTCCAGGTTGACAAGCACTCTTTCGTCACGCGCGGTAGGCACGTTCTTACCGACGTAGTCGGCCCTGATCGGCAATTCTCTGTGGCCGCGGTCGACGAGAATCGCCAACCTGATGGCGGCGGGCCGCCCGAGCTCGAGGAGCGCGTCCATCGCGGCGCGAGCGGTCCTACCCGTGTAGAGAACGTCGTCGACGAGGATCACGGTCTTGCCCGTCACGTCGAACGGCACGCTGCTGCCCCTCACTTCGGGATCCACTTTTTCGAGGTCGTCACGATGGAGCGTTATATCCAGAGAGCCGACGGGGAGCTCAAGGCCTTCGAACTGGCGGACGTTCGCCGAGATCCTCCTCGCCAACGGGACCCCGCGGGTAAGCACCCCCACGAGCGCGAGCCCGTCGAGGCACGCGGCGTTGCGCTCCAGGATCTCGTGCGAGATGCGGCGTAGGGAACGGTTCAGTCCGTCAGGGGCGAGCACCCTGGAATGCGCGTGCTCGTAGACGCTCGTTCGGCTCAAGCCTGCCTCCTTCGCGTCTCACGGGACGCCGTTAAAGGATCGGTATGCCGAAGGTCAAGCTACCAGAGGCCGAGGGAGCCGTCAAGCCCGATGGCCGAGTCCCGCAAGTCCTGGGGGATCTCAGAGTGAAACTCGAGCGCCTCGCCACCTACAGGATGTTCGAAGTAGAGCCGTTCGGCGTGCAGCCAGAGACGATGGCCGGGGACGGGTTTGCCGTACAGCGGGTCCCCGTAAACGGGATGCCCGATGGCCGAGAGGTGGACCCTGATCTGGTGCGTCCTCCCTGTCTCTAGCCTTACGCGCAGCATCGTGTATCCTGCCGCGCCAGCGAGCGCCTCGAAGTGCGTGACGGCCGGCTTCCCTACGCCCGCGACCATGAGGGTGGGGTTGTCTGGGTCACGGCCGACAGGGGAGTCTATGGTCCCAGTCCGGGGCAGCCCCTCCCCTTCCACGATCGTCCTGTAGTGACGTCCTACTCGCCTGGCCGACATCATCCCGATGAGCGTGGAGTACGCCGGCTCGCCTTTAGCCAGGATCATCAGGCCTGATGTATCGCGGTCGAGCCGGTGAACGACGCCGGGGCGCAACGGGTCATCCCCACCTTCAATGCCCCTGTTCAGCAGGGCGTTCACGAGCGTGCCTGACAGGTTGCCAGCGCCCGGGTGCACCACGAGCCCTGCTGGTTTGTCCACGACCAGGATGTGCTCGTCCTCGAAGACTACGGGGACGGGGATCTCCTCTGACGATATGCCCTCCACGGGGACGCGCGCTTCCACCCGTTGTCCCCACCGCACTTTGAAGGAAGGAGAGGTATCCATGCCATCGACGAGCAAGGCGTTCTCCGCGATCAGGCGCTGAACGAGGCTACGGCTGATCCCGAGCCGCCTGGCGACCAGCATGTCGACACGCTCCCCGGCCTCCGCAGGGTCTACTCTGAAGTTGGCTCCCTCACTAGTGTGGACGACGAAGCCCTTACTCACGCCGGCGCAGAAAGTGGCTGGCCCTGTAGATGCGACTGTCTGACCGCTCGCCTTCTTGCCTATCGAAGAACTGTTGCGAGCTGCTCTCCTCAGCCAGCGACGGCTCCTCCCGCTCTACTTCGCTAGCCGCCTCGGGCACGGAGACAGGAGGTTCTTGAACGGGCTGGTCCATCTCGTCCTGCGCCGTGGATGGCTCCACCTCGGGCTCCGCGACCTCAGGGTCTTCGGTCTCAGGTTCACTCCCTTCTGGCCGAATCACCTCTGTTGGCTGCTCATCCATCGCCGGCTCTAGTTCCTGGTCCGCGGGGTCGACGGCCTCGAGCCCCGAGAGCGTGTCTTGCGCATCCTCTGACACCGGCTCCGGTACCATACCCGCGGCGGCCATCGCCTCTGCCGTGACCATCGCCTCTTCCGCGGACCGCGCTTCCTCCTGGGCGGCTTCGCGGACGACGGCGATTGACTCGGTGTCGAGGCGCCCGCGCAGGGATGCTTCGATCTCCCTGGCCGAGGCCACCTCCATGTTCTCCATGATATCCGTGTAGGTCTTCAGGAGGTGTCGAAATTCGTTAGCGAAGCTGCGCTTCGCCTCCTGAAGCGCATCGTAGGAGTCCTGGACGCGTTCTATCCGGGCTGAGGAGTCGGCGAGCATCTGATGAGAGCGGCTCTGCGCCTCCCTGATGGTGAAGTCCGCCTCCCTCTGGGCGCTCTGCTTTATACCCTCGGCCTCCTGGGCCGCGGCCCTCCGGAGGTCGTTGGACGCTTGCTCGGCGTGGACCAGGGCGGCCTGGATCGAACCTTCGAGGTCCTCGAACTGCTGCAGGCGGTCGCGAAGGCTCGACACCTCCTCACGCATCCTCTGGTTCTCCGTATAGTTGCGCTCGAACTCGTCGGCGACGGCATCGAGGAAATCGTCGACCTGGTTTGCGTCGTAGCCGCGAAAGCTGCTCTTGAACTCTTTGCGCCTTACATCGATGGGTCGTATGGGCATCTCTTATCACCCCGTAACAGGTGCTATGAAGTTTTCAATGACGAGCAAAAGCAGGGACCTTGCGATGGAGAGCCCGAGGATCGCGATGATCGGCGAGAGGTCTATACCGAACCCGCCGAGCTGCAGCATCGGCACGCGGCTCCTTATGGGCCAAAGGATGGGGTTGGTCACGGCCTTGACCGCGTCGTAGATGGCCTGCATAAAGGTGCTCGAAGGGTAGCCTGGGAACCAGGAGAAGAGTATCGAGGCGATGATGAAACCGAACAGTATGTAGTAGGTATAGTTAACAACCCCCGCAAGAAGGCTCGCCACGGAAAATCCGAACTGCTGCAGGAGGAGCAAGCTCATCAGCCGAGCCTCCGCGCCCTCTCGGTCGCCGCCTCTACCCCGTCGTAGACCGCCGCCACGAACCCAGCCTTCTCCATCGCAACGAACGCCGCCGCCGTCGTGCCGCCCGGCGTCATCACCTCGTCGCGCACCTGGTGGGCGCTCCGCTCCTTCAACAGCACCGCCGTCCCGCCTATGGTACCGATCACGAGCCTGCGCGCGACGTCCCGTGGAATGCCCTCCCTTACACCGGCCTGTATCAGGGCGTCGGCGAAGAGCGCGACATACGCCGGTCCGGAGCCGTGGAGGGCCGTCGCCGCGTCAAAGAGGCGTTCTGGCAATTCCAGCACGTCGCCTACGTGGCGGAAGATATCCATGACCGTGGGCAGCGCCGCGCGGCCTGCCTCATTAGAGGTGACTACGGCAGAGCCCAGTCCCACCGAAGCGCATACGTTCGGCATCACGCGCAGGATCGCCGTCCCTTGCGGCAGGCTCTCGGAGATGCGTTCGATGGAGACGCCGGCGGCGACGCTCGTGACGGCCTTGTTATTGTCTCTGAAAGTGGGTGAGATCTCCTCCATCACCTGCGCCACGTCCCAGGGCTTGACGGCGGCGATAACGAGGTCGCTGGCGGCGGCGAGCTCCCTATTCGAAGAGGTCGTGCGGACGCCGATACTTTCGTAGGGCCTCAGCTGTTCGGGATGAATGTCGCTCGCGCCGAGGTCGAAACCGCCAGACTCGGCGAGCCTGTAGAGTAGGGAGCCTCCGATCTTACCCGCCCCGATTATCCCGACCTTCTTCAAAGTCGCCTGAAGTTCCTTAGAGCTGATTGAAGAACGCCCGCTCGGCGATGCGCTTGCGCTCCTCCGCACTCACCTCGACGTCGCGCGGAGTAAGTAGGAAGACCCTGTTGGCGACGGACTGGATGTTGCCATCGAGCGCGTAGGTCAGGCCCGAGCAGAAATCCACCATCCTGCGGCTGAGGTCGCCGTCGACATTCTGGAGGTTCAGGATCACCGGCTGCTGGCGCTTGAAGCGATCCGCCAGGTTCTGGGCGTCGTTGAAACTGGAGGGCTCGAGGACGCTTACGCGGGTCGTACGCTGGTCGGGGACCGGCCGTAAGTGCGAGGGCGGGTTCTGGTAGCTCTCTCCCCTTCCCGATCCCTCGCTACCGAAGAGGTCTCCCAGTGAAGTACCGAAGGCCGAAGAGCGTTCGGCCCTGCCCAGGCGTCTCACGGTCGGTCCTGGCTCGGCGCCGCGGCGCGCGCCGCCGGCGTAGGCTTCGCCGGCGTAACGGCGCTCCTCTTCAACTTCGTCCTCATAGTAATCCTCGTCATCGACACCGAACCCGAACCAGGCCGCGATCCGGTCCAGACGGTCCCTAACTCCCATCATGCCTCCTTACGGGCCCATCCTCCTCTATTAGCATCCGCCCGATCCTGACCACGGTCGCTCCCTCTTCGACCGCTACCTCATAATCGCCACTCATGCCCATGGAGAGTTCCGAGAGATCGAAGTGCGGACTCCAACTTTTCCGTAGACTATCACGGATCGTGCGAAGTTTCGCGAAAACGTGTCGTACGTCTTCTGGGTCATCGACCAGCGGGGCCAGCGTCATGAACCCTCTAGCCCTGACTCTCCCCCCGGTCTGTGCCGCGACGTCCAACAGCTCATCAACCTCCTCCTCGGTGACGCCGTACTTGGACTCCTCATCGGCCACGTTTACCTGGATGAGGATGTCGGCTCCACCCTCGGGTGCTCTTTTGGCCAGCTCCTCGATCAGGCGCACCGAATCCACGGAGTGCACCAGGGTCACCCTTGGCACTACCACCTTCGCCTTGCGCCTCTGGAGATGACCGATAAAGTGCCACTCAAAACGGTCGCCGAAAAGCGCTTGCTTTTCGAGAAGATCCTCTGCGCGGTTCTCTCCAATGAGATCCACGCCCGCCTGGGTTAGTGCGGAGAGGTGCTCCGGGTCGTAATACTTGGTGGCGACGAGGATGCGGACCTGCTCCTCGCCGCGTCCACTCCTCTCCAGAGCCCTCTGTATTTTCTCGTGCACGCCGGCGAGTCGGTCCCTGATCTCCGTAACATGCACGCTCATCGGGCCTCCCTCACCACCGACGCTAGATTGCGTCCCGTGAGGGGACCCTGCTTGCGGTGGGAGTAGAAGAGATCCGGCCGGCAACCGCTGCAGAGTCCCAGGTCGTTGACCCCCACCCCGGCCCTTTCGAGGTCTACCCTTATGGCGTCCTGCAAAGAGAGGTGGCGGCCCGAGACCACCTCGTCCCCGAATTCCGCGGCGAACTGAGCGGCGAGCTCCGCCGACACCTCGTAGCAGCAGCGGCGGATGGACGGCCCTATATAGGCCTGCACGAGGTCCCCTCCGAGACTGTTCGCCGCCTTCCCCGAAAGGCCCGAGAGGGTGCCCCGCCAGCCCGAGTGCACCATCCCGACCTCTCGCTCGCCGACGAGCGCCACGGGAACGCAATCGGCCACGGCCACACTGAGGCAGAGGTCCGTCTCGGCAGTTACCAGCGCGTCGGCCTCACCGGCGAAGCCTGGCTCACAGACGCGAACCACACTGTCCCCCGCGACCTGGCGGACCCACGCCGCAGGCCTCAGATCCATCGCGCTCCCGATCACCGAGAGGTTCTCATCGACCGCCCTGGGGTCGTCACCGACCTTCTTGGAGACGTTCAGAGAGTCGTATGGGGGTTCCGAGGTGCCACCGAGACGGGCGAAGAAGAAGATCCCGGCTCCTTTGGGCGCCGTGTCCGGTGCGACGTAGACGGCGCCCCCTCTCGCGATGTGCATCGTGGAGGGGGCACCGAATGCGGTCTGGGTATCGGCCCTGCGCACGCCTCGGCGCAGGCCTACCTGCGCCTGAGGAAGGCTGGTATGTCCAGGACGTCTCCGGTCTCCTGCGAGGCGGCCGCCGGCTCTTCCTGTTGCAGCGGCTCGGGCGCGGGACGCTCGGACCTGCGCTGGTTGGCGAGGCGCTGGTCGAAGCCTGTCGCTATCACGGTCACGCTCACCCTCTCACCGTTGTTCTCGTCGATAACGGCGCCGAAGATCAGGTTCGCGTCCTGGTGCGCCGCGTTGTGGACGATCTCCGCAGCCTCGTTGACCTCGAAGAGCCCTAGGTCGGGGCCACCCGTGATATTCAGTATGATACCCGTCGCCCCGTCGATGCTGGCCTCGAGCAGCGGGCTGGAGATGGCGGTCTTCGCGGCCTCGGTTCCCCTAGTCTCGCTGCTGGACTCGCCGATTCCCATGAGGGCTGAACCCGAGTCGTGCATGATCGTACGCACGTCGGCGAAGTCCAGGTTGATGAGGCCAGGCACCGTAATGAGGTCGGTGATGCCCTGGACACCCTTCCTCAGGATGTCGTCCGCCATCTTGAACGCGTCCATCATGCTGGTGCGCTTCTCGGCGACCTGCAAAAGCCTGTCGTTGGGAATGATGATGAGGGAGTCGACGTTCTCTTTGAGGCGCTTGATGCCCTCCTCTGCGTATGTAGAACGCCTGCGCCCCTCGAACGCGAAAGGCCGCGTGACAACCCCGACGGTCAGCGCTCCCGAGTCCCTGGCTATCTTGGCGACGACGGGGGCGGCGCCCGTGCCAGTCCCGCCACCCTTGCCCGCAGTGACGAAAACCATGTCGGCACCGCGCATCGCTTCCTCGATCTCCGCCTTGTTCTCCTCTGCGGCCTCCATCCCGATCTTCGGGTCAGCGCCGGCGCCGAGGCCGCGGGTGATCTTCTCCCCTATGTGGATCTTCTGGTCGGCATCACACATCTGGAGAGCCTGGGCATCCGTGTTTATCGCTATGAACTCAACCCCCTGCAGACCGGAGTTGATCATGCGGTTCACGGCGTTGGTTCCCCCTCCGCCAATGCCGACAACCTTTATGACCGCCAGATAATTAGTCGCCGCGTCCAACATGCCT
>DASTKM010000033.1:0-4053 GCA_035715885.1 Rubrobacter sp. | reverse complement strand
ACAGAGTGAATCAAGATGGGCAGACCCAGGAACGGCTAGCACACTACTTTACTCTCCGACACCACCTACACAGGAGAAGTATATGAGGTCAGTGGAACAAGTCCCCCTCAAGGAGATGCCGGAGCGACCTCACCGTCTCGGGAGTTATCGAAGCCGAGGTGGGCGTGGGCGATATATTCTGGATTGGGGAGGCGACCGTGCACGTCAGCCAACCGCGTATGCCGGGCGCCAAGCTGGCAGAGCGGGGAGCTGGATCGCGGGAATTGGCATTGTCTCGCATGAGAGGACGATCAAGAAGGTGGGCGAGCAGATGTCCTATTCGGAGAGCTCACGGCTGGCAATTGGAAAGCTAGTGGCCCAATGCTCGATTCTCGTTGTGATCGCCGGTATCGTCTCGTGGCTCATCGCAGCATCGGGGTAGGCTTACGCAAAGTCCCTTTCCAAGCAAAGCCGGGGACCCCAGAGTAGGTCCCCGGCATTGTTGATACCATCGGCCAACACTCCTACCTGAGCCGGCGCGGCCGAGCAGGCTCCAGTGGTGGTTAGCTGGAGCTCGAGAGCGCTCTCTTGCTCTTCCCGAAGCGCAGGTATAGAGAGGGTAAGACGAACAGGTTCAGCAGCGTCGAGGTGACGAGCCCGCCCAGAATGACTATCGCCATCGGGTGCTCGATCTCATGACCGGCCACGCTGCCCACTACTGCCAGCGGGACGAGTGCCAACCCCGTAGCCCCGGCGGTCATCAGGATCGGCGCGAGCCGCTCCTTCGCCCCGCGAAGCACGAGACCAGGCCCGAACGGCTCGCCCTCTTCGTGCTCGAGGTGCTGGAAGTGGCTGATCATCAGGATCCCGTTTCTAGCCGCGATGCCGAACACAGTCAGGAACCCGATCAGCGAGCCGAGCGACAGTATGCCGTCTCCCAGCCACACCGCGAGAACCCCGCCCACCAGCGCCATCGGCAAGGTAAGGAAGAGGAGGAGCGCCAGACGCATACTCCCGAACGAAGCCTGCAGAAGGAACAAGATCGCGAGCGCCACGGCGCCCCCGTAGATCAGCAGGCTCTTCTGCGCAGCGGCCAGCTCGCTGGACTCACCCAGCACCTCCATGCGGTACTCCTGCGGCAACTCGACTCCCGCAATGCGCTCCTCGACGGCGCTCACGGCGGAGCCGAGATCTCGTCCCTCGACGTTGGCGCCGACGTCGATCCGGCGCGACTGATTCACGCGCTCTATGGCGTTTGGAGTCGGCGCGAGGCGAACGTCCGCCACCTGCTCCAGTGTAATCTGCTCGCCTGAGGGCGTGTCGATCGGAAGCTCGCGCACGCTGCTCACGCTGTTGCGGGTCTCGGGCGTGCTCCACACGTGCACGTCGTAGGCCTTGCCGCCCCTGAAGATATCGCCGACTTCCTCGCTGGCAACCAGTGTGGATGCCTGCCGGCGCACGTCGCCCGGCTTGAGGCCGTGGGCTTGCGCCGCAGCGAGGTCTACCTCGATCTCCGTGTGTGGTAGGTCCTCCTGGAGGTCGGCGTGCGCGTCGATGAGGCCGGGTATGCCCTGCATCTTATGTGAGATCTCATCCGCCTTGGCATAGAGCACATCGAGGTCGGGGCCATAGATGCGCACGACGATAGCTTCGCTCGTGCCCGTCAGCACCTCCCTGACCCTCTCTCTCAGGTACGTCTGGACGTCTCTATAGAGCCCCGGGTAGGCATCGACTACGTTCGACACGGAGGCCAGAGTCTTGTCATAGTCGACCGCGGGATTGATGCTGACCCAGTTCTCGCCGAAGTCCACGCCGTAGGGCTCGTCGGATTGGAAAGCCTGCCCTATGTGCGATCCGCAGTTGCGCACGCCGGGGATCTCTTGCAGGTCCTTACAGGCCCGAACTGAGACCCGAAACTCTTCCGGTTGGGAAGTGCCTGGCTTCGCCAACCAGTGCATGAGGAAGTCCCTCTCCTTGAAGTTCGGAAGCAGGATCGTCCCGAGCGTTGGCGCCACCACAACGCCGGCCAGCATGACGACGGCCACGGTAACGATCGCGGGAGCCGGGGTGCGGACGACACGCGCGAGAACCGCGCCGTAGCCGCGCTTGAGCACCCGTAGCAGGGGGGATTCCTGGTGCCTGTGCCCCCTCGACAAAAGGATCAGGCACAGCGCCGGCGTGACCGTCAGCGCCACTATCATCGAGACGAGCACCGCAATCCCGTAGGAGAGCACAAGTGGCTTGAAGAAAGCACCGGAGAGGCCGGTCAAGAAAAAGACCGGCACGACCGCAATGACGTTGATCAGCGTCGCGTACGTGATCGCCGTTCGCACCTCAACCGATGCATCGAGCACGATGGCGACCATCGACCTGCCGGTACCTTCGCTCCGTTCTTGGCGCAATCGTCGCACGACGTTCTCCACGTCGATGATCGCGTCGTCGACGACGACCCCTATGGCAACGACGAGCCCCGCCAGGATCATCACGTTGATAACGGCGCCGAACGCTTGGAGCACGAGAATAGCCGCGAGCAGAGACAGCGGGATCGCGATCAGGCTGATGAAAGCGGTGCGCCACTCGAAGAGGAAGGCGGCCAGGATCAGGACCACGAGCAAAACGCCGAGCAGCAGCGCCCTCGTGAGGTTGCCGAACGCCTGCTCGATGAAGGTGGCCGGCCTGAAGATCGTCGTGTCGAGTTCCATGGCAGGAAGGCCAGGGCGCATGTCGTCGACCGTCTCTTCGATGCCCCGCGTCACCTCGAGCGTGTTGGCGTTTGGGAACTTCTGAACGATCAGCATTATGCCGCGGCCATCATCGATGACGGCGTCACCGATTAGCGGTTGGTGACCCCAGCCTACGCTCGCCACGTCGTCGAGGCGCACGTTCGTACCGTTACTTCCCTCGAGCGGTATCTTGGCGAGGTCGTCCGGTGTGACGATGGGCAACACGTTGCGCACGTCGAGCCTCTGGCCATCTTCCTGGACGAAACCGCCGGTCCCGATCACCGCGCCTTCCGAGTAGCGCAAAAGCCCGGCATCCAGGGAGTCAGCCGTCTGGTCCATCACCTGCTCCAGCGAGACTCCGTGCTCGGCGAGCTTACTCGGATCCACGTACACCTGCTGCTGTTGGAGTTGCTCACCGTAGATCATCACGTTCGCCACGCCGTCCACGCGCAGCAACTCCTGCCTGATCTTCCAGTAGGCGACCATGGACATCTCTTCCATGTTCAGCTCATCTGAGGTGATCCCGATCTTCATGACCCGGGCCGTCGACGACAGCGGAGGCATCATCCAAGGCGGGCTCGCCCAGGTAGGCAAAGTGGGTGCCGCCACCGTCAGGCGCTCCTGCACCAATTGCCGCGACTCGTACAGGTCGACGTCCCTGCTGAAGATGAGCTGAATCTGCGATAGGTCGGCGACCGACTTGGAGCGCATCTCCTCGAGCCCGGGGATCCCGTTAAGCTGGTCCTCAAGCGGGACGGTGATCAGCTCCTCGACCTGCTCTGAGGAGTTGCCGATCGCGATGGTCTGGATCTCCACCTGTGGCGGAGCGAACTCGGGGAAGACGTCTACATCCGCATTGCGAGTCTCACCGATGCCGAAGACCATCAGCGCCACGGCGGCGAAGATTACCAGCCACCGGAACCGCAAGCTCGATCCAACGATCCAACGCATCAGCAATCCCTACCTTTCAATGTGCGACCTCGAACTCGGAGCCGTACACCATAGCGGCCCCGACCGTCACAACCTCCGTACCGGCGGGTGGGCCGTCGGAGAGCATGACGCTATCACCGACGACGTCGTCGATAACGATCTTCTGCCGCACATAAGTCCGCGGCTCGGGAGAGGTGTAAGTGTACGTATGGCCCTCGGCGTCGAAGATGACGGCGCTATGGGGCATGACCGTTCCCTGGCCGTTCTGGCGAATCGGGGCCGTCTGGATGCCGGCTCGCTCCACCCCTTCGGCGTCGATTATTACGCGGTTGACGTCCGTTCCCTTGATCGGCTCGAGCTCGGCGGGATCGTGATGGCTCGCCGTCTCGTAGTCATAGCCCGTACTTCCCCCGCCACACGC
>DASTKM010000032.1:0-14077 GCA_035715885.1 Rubrobacter sp. | reverse complement strand
AAGCTTTACGACTCATAGGTTCTCACCTCCAGCGGAGCCAGCGGGCGTCTCGATACCCTCGGCCGCGAGCGCCCGCAGCTCCTGTCCGACCTTCTCCACCTGCGACTCGGCCTCCCTGCGGCGCATCGCGAGGAAGCTGGACCCCCCGGCCTGGTTCTCCAGCACCCAGTCTTTGGCCCACTTGCCGCTCTGGATATCCGCGAGGATGGAACGCATCCTCTCTCTGGCGGCCTCGTCGATGATCTTCGGCCCTGCCGTATAGTCGCCGTACTCGGCGGTGTTCGAGATCGAGTAGCGCATCCCCGCAAGCCCGCCCTCGTAGATCAGGTCGACGATGAGTTTGAGCTCGTTTACGCACTCATAATAGGCGAGCTCGGGCTGGTAGCCCGCCTCGACGAGCGTCTCGAACCCGGCCGTGAGGAGGGCCGTAAGCCCCCCACACAACACCGCCTGCTCCCCGAAGAGATCCGTCTCGGTCTCTTCAGCGAACGTGGTCTCGATGATGCCGGCGCGGCCGCTCCCTATGGCGCGGGCGTAGGAGAGGATCACATCCCGAGCCTGCCCAGAAGCGTCGTTCTGAACCGCGAAGAGCGAGGGCATCCCTTTGCCCTCGACATAAAGACGCCTGAGCACGTGTCCTGGTCCCTTGGGGGCGACGAGGCCCAAGTCGACCTCGGGGGGGACGACGATCTGGTTGAAGTGGATGTTGAAGCCGTGGGCGAAGAGCATGAGGTCGCCCTCTGAGAGGTTCGGCCCGACCTCGGCCTCGAAGACGGCGGGCTGCTTCTCATCGGGGAGGAGCATCATCGCCACGTCGGCTTCTCTTACCGCCTCAGCGATGGTCTTCACCTGCAGGCCGTCCTCTTCTGCTTTGGACCAGCTCTTCGAACCTTCGTAGAGCCCGACCCTCACGTCGCAGCCTGACTCCTTCAGGTTCAGGGCGTGGGCATGGCCCTGGCTGCCGTATCCAAGTATCGCCACTCTCCTGGTGGTGATCTCATTCCCTATATCTCCCTCACGGTATACCCGTGCCATCTAGATTCCTCCCCCCGATTCCGGACGGGCCAGAGGACCAACCCGAACCGCGTCTTCCACGCCGACAGCGGCGAGAAAGGCCTCCACCTTGTCGGGCTCACCGGACGCTACGACCGTTCCATCGTCTTCGTGCGCTTCGACGCCCCATTGCTCCGCAAGCTCGCGCCAGTCTCTCGAGGTCTCGATCAGGGCTACCTCTATGGTCTCAGCCGGTCCCGCCTCCCTTACGTCTTCGAGGGCCGAGATGAGGGCCGTGTAGCGCAGCGCCGACTCGGGTGGGCAGTCGAGCAGGACGGTGGCCCGCATTCCGTCACTGTCGCTCCCTAGCGTGAAGCCTGCGACGGGCATCCTCTTGTTCTGCAGCGTCATGAGTAGCCTGTTCAGGGCGAGCATACCGCCCGTGAAGCGGACCTCGATGGTGTTCAGGGCGACTCCCGTTGCCGACTCAGGCACCGTCTTCCTCGATCATCTCGTTGACGGACATGCCTGATGGGATCATGGGGTAGACGTTCGCCTCGGGGTCGATGTGGAAGTCCAGGATAGTGCAGCCATCCTGCTCTTGCGCCCACCTCACGGCCGCTTCGACGTCGTCGCCCTCCCTGACGGTGCGTCCAGCGACCCCGTAGGCGGCGGTGAGCTGCTCGTAGTCAGGCCCCGTTATGGGGGTCTCCGAGTAGCGGCGGTTGTGGAAGAACTGCTGCCACTGGCGGACCATCCCCAGGTAACCGTTGTTCAGAACGGCGACCTTTATGTTCAGCCCGAAGTCCCTTATCGTGGCGAGCTCCTGGATGTTCATCTGGATGCCACCGTCGCCGGCTATGACCCACACCGGGTCTTCCGGATAGGCGAAAGCCACGCCCATCGCTGCGGGCAGCGCGAAGCCCATCGTGCCGAGGCCACCGCTCGTGATGTGGCTGTTGGACTTGGTGAACTCGAAGAACTGGGCCGCCCACATCTGGTGCTGCCCCACGTCTGTAACGAGCCGCAGGTCGGAGCCCGCCGCCCCCTTTATGGCTTCCATCACCTGTATAGGACCGTACTCGTCCCGCGCCGACTCCTTGCGGCGCCTCTCCGGTTCCTGGCTCTTCGCCAGTTCCTCGCGCCACTGCTTGCATCCTCCGCCCTCGTGAGGGGCGTTATCCAGGTGTCCGAGGATCGAACGCATCGCGGCCTTCGCGTCTGCTGCTATCCCCACGGTAGGCTTTATGACCTTGCCCAGCTCTGAGGGGTCGATGTCGATGTGGATGATCTTCGCGCCAGGCGCGAACTTGTGGGCCGCGCCCGTGATCCTGTCGTCGAAGCGCATCCCGACGGCGAACAGGAGGTCGGAGCGGTCTATGGCACGGTTGACGCTGGCCTGCCCGTGCATCCCTGGCCAGCCAAGATACAGCGGGTGGTCGTCGGGGAAGGCGCTTATGCCAAGCAGCGTCGTCACGACGGGTATGCCCGTCCTCTCAGCGAGCAGCCTGAGCTCCATCTCTGCGCCCCCCAGCGTGACGCCGTGTCCGGCCAGGATCAGGGGCCGCTTCGCGCTCCTGAGTAGCATCGCTGCCCGCTCTAGCCCGGGCGACTCGACGGGAGGTGGGGCCTCCCGCAGACGACGGTAGCCGTTGTCGTTTGTGGCCCCGAACTGCACGTCCTTGGGCACGTCAACGAGGACGGGTCCTGGCCTGCCGCTGCGGGCGATCTCGAAGGCCCGTCGCATCGTCGGGTAGAGCTCATCAGGGTCCTCGACCAGGAAGGAGTGCTTGGTAAAGGGCAGCGTCATGCCCATCACGTTCGTCTCCTGGAAGGAGTCCTTGCCCATCGCCGGCCGTCCGACCTGGCCCGTGATCGCCACCAGCGGCACGGAGTCCATCTGGGCCGTGGCCAGCCCCGTAACCAGGTTGGTCGCCCCTGGACCACTCGTGGCCACGCACACCCCGACCCTGCCCGTCGCCCTGGCGTAGCCGTCCGCCGCATGGGCCGCCGCCTGTTCGTGGCGGGTTAGGACGTGTTTCAGCGGGTAATCGGGGAGGGCGTCATAGAAAGGCATGATCGCACCCCCAGGGTATCCAAAGAGATACTCGACCCCTTCGTCGAGTAGGGCCTCGCACATCGCCTCGCTACCCGTACGCGGCTTGTATTCGATGTTGAAAGCTGTGTTTTCCACGGTTTACCCCGTTCTAAATAATGGATCTTGTCCCAACCTTGCCGAAGAACGGGATGTGCCCGTCTTGCGGCTCTAGGCGGACCGGAGAACGCCGTCCCGGCCCGCCAGGCTAATTAGTCGTAGGGCGGACGGTACGGCGACCGTGGATACTCGGGGGTGGATGGGCGGAGCGAGCAGGCGCGAGATCTTGAGCATCAAGCCCGAGATCTTCTTCCTTCGCGCCGTTTCCGAAACCTCGCTCAACATTCCTCACTCACTCGACGGCAAGTTGGATGAAGGGTGACACAACGGTAGAGGGTTGTCAAGGTGCACATATCTCCACTCCCGCACACACGAAGAAAATGCTGCGGAGCACACTGTCGACATCACAAATGCCCTGGCGGCGCAGCCCGCCATCTTTCTATTCATTTGACAGTCGCCCCGCCTCAGCGGATACTCCCTGCCTAGTTCAGCGTGGGAGGAAAGGAAGACGAGAATGGCAAAAAACGCAAGTACGCAAGGGCCATCCGGAGGAGCGACGATCATCGACAGGAGGCGGTTCCTCAAACAGACGGCCCTGGCCACTGCGGTGGTCTCCGTTCCTTACCTGGCTGGCAAGACCGTTGCTTTCGGGAAAGAAGGTGCCAAAGGCGCGGACGCTGCGCTGGATCGCGCGCTCGAGGAACTGGTCGCCATGCGCGGAGGTCCGCCAGGTGTTATCGCCATCGTGCAACGAGGCCCACACAAGGAGGTCCATTCCTTCGGGGTCCGTAACCTGAATGGCGATCTGCCCCTGCGCGCCAAGGACCACATGCGCATCGCGAGCGCCGCGAAGGCCTTCAGCGGGGCCGTGGCGCTCTCGCTGGTGAGCAAGGGCACGTTGTCGCTCCACGACACGATCGGCGAGCGTTTGCGGGAGTTGCCGAAGGCTTGGTCCAAGGTGACGCTCAGGCAGCTACTCAATCACACCAGCGGGGTCCCGGACTTCTCGCTGGACCCGGACTTCCAAGAGGCGCTGCTGGCGAGCCTCAAGAAAGCCCCCCCGCCTGAGGAGCTACTCTCCTTCGTGGAGGGCGAGGATCTGCTCTTCGATCCCGGTTCCGAGTACAAATACTCAAACTCCGACAACATCGTCGTCGCCCTGATGGTCGAGGCGGCCACCGGTATGAGTTACGAGGACCAGCTCCGGGAGCGGGTCTACAGCCCTCTTGGGCTGAGAAAGACTACCCTACCCCGCGGCCCCAACCTAAGGAAGCCCTTCATCCACGGCTACGACAACGACCCCTCCCAAGAGCGGCCCGAAGACCTGAGCGAGGTGGTGGCTGCCGGGTGGGCCTGGGCTTCAGGGGGCATAGTGTCCACGCCAGCCGACCTCAACGACTTCATCCGCGGTTACGTCGGCGGTGAGCTCTTCGACGAACGGACGCGGGCAAAGCAGAGACGGGTCGTTGAGGGAGGAAGCTCCGAACCGCCCGGTCCTGGGAAGAACTCGGCCGGACTGGGCATCTTCCGCTACGAGACGCATTGCGGGACGGTGTGGGGTCACACGGGCAACACCCCCGGCTACACCCAGTTCATGGCGGCAAGTCCCAACGGGAGCCGCTCGGTGACGGTGTCGGTCAACACGCAGCTCACCCCGACGGATGGTGAGCCCGGCGTCTTCGAGGCGCTGAGGCGTGCGGAGGGGCTCGCCGTGTGCGCCGCGCTGGCCGGCACATAGGCCATCTCCCAGGAGGAGCTCTGTAGGCAGCCGCCTGAGGAGGGCCAAGCCTGCGGCTGACGTTGGGGTTGCAACTTTCTTGGGCCGCTCTAGAGTACGGGCACCGGACTCAGGGTGGTGACTTCTTCCGGTGGCTCGGCGCGGGCCCCTGCGAGGTCAACGTCGAGCACCCAGGACTCTACCCCGACACCTCGCGCCTCGAAGGTTGTTTTCATCGATGAGGCTATGTCCCTGGCTCTGGTCTCGGGTGCGAAGGCGAGAACGGTAGGGCCCGAGCCGGAGAGGCATGCGCCATGGGCGCCCGTCTTTAGCGCGGCCTCTATAACGTCCTCCAGTCCTGGGATGAGGTGGGAGCGGTAGGGTTGGTGGAGCCTGTCCTGCATGGCGACGCGCAGGAGGTGGTACTCGCCTGTCGCGAGTGCCCCGAGCAGTAGACCGGAGCGGCCGACGTTGAATGCGGCGTCGCGGTGGGGGACCGAGTCAGGGAGGGCGCGGCGGGCTGCAGTGGTGGAGACGGCGAAGTCGGGGACGGCGACGACCACCTTGAGGTCCTTCGGTTCGAGGCGCACGGCGCTCACGCCTACCGGGGTGAGGGTTCCGATCACGAGCCCTCCGAGGAGCGCGGGGGCTGCGTTGTCCGGGTGGCCATCGAGCTCGCAGACGATGTTGAGTAGGTCGGGCGCGGCGATCTGACCCCCGAACAGGTCGTTGGCGGCGACGGCCCCGCCAACGAGCGCGGCAGCACTCCCGCCCAGGCCTCGAGTCGGAGGGATAGAGTTCTCCTGCACGAGACGGAATTGGGCGTCTGACTCGCCCACCAGCTCGGCCACGAAGCGGGCCGCCCTGTAGGCAGGGTGCTCGGGCCCGCGCGGGATGAGGTCGGCACCCGTCCCTTTTATATCTATCTCGGGATGAGGCGACCTGTCCAACCCTATCCTCATGCTCAATGAGAGCGCGAGACCCACCGCGTCGTAGCCCGGTCCCAGGTTCGCGGAGGTGGCGGGAACGCGGACGGAGATCACCGCGCCTACCTCTCCATTCGTCCGGCGACCGCCTCGAACGTCGCTGGGACGGGGTCAGGGAGTTGCACGCGACCAAGGATCACATCAGGGTCCTTGAGCCCATGCCCGGTCAGAACACTCACGACCGTGCCTTCAGGCCCCCTGCCTTCGGAAGCGAGCTTCAAGAGTCCTGCTATGCCGGCCGCCGAGGCGGGCTCGCAGAAGACACCCTCCTCGCGGGCCAGCATCTCCTGGGCGGCCAGGATCTCCCCGTCCGTAACGCTCTCTATGAGGCCCCCGGACTCGCGCGCTGCCGAGAGCGCCCCCTCTTTGCTCGCGGGTGAACCTATCCTGATGGCGCTAGCAACCGTCTCCGGGTTCTCGAAGTCGTGGCCAGCCACCAGCGGGGAGGCGCCTTCAGCCTGGAAGCCGAGCATGCGGGGAGCCGAGCCAGCGTGCCCCGTCCCGCGCCACTCACAGAAGCCCTTCCAGTACGAGGTGATGTTGCCTGCGTTCCCCACAGGCAAGGCCAGCGCGTCGGGCGGATCTCCGAGGGCTTCCGCGACCTCGAAGGCCGCGGTCTTCTGGCCCTCTATACGGTCGGGGTTCACCGAGTTGACCATGGTGACGTCGCCGAGGTCCTCGGCGATCCTCCTGGAGAGCTTCAGGGCCACGTCGAAGTTGCCCTCGATCTGGACTATCCGCGCCCCGTGAGCGAGGACCTGTACAGCCTTGCCCAACGCGATCTTGCCTGCCGGAACGACGACGAAACACTCCATGCCGGCACGCGCCGCGTAGGCCGCGGCCGAGGCCGCTGTGTTGCCCGTCGAGGCGCAGACGCAGGCGCGGCTCCCCGTTGCGGCTGCCCTGCTCATGGCCACGGTCATGCCACGATCCTTGAACGAGGCCGTCGGGTTCATACCCTCGAACTTGAGGAACAGGCGGGCGCCGACGCGCTCAGAGATCCTCTTGGCCTCGATCAGAGGCGTATCCCCCTCGCCTATCGTGGCTATGGCATCATCCGGAATCTCTGGCAGCCACCCGCGGTACCTCCGGATAACACCCTGTCTCGACACCCGCGCCTGAACGCTCAATACAAGCCTAGCCTTTCGTTGGAAATCGGACCGAATCGATTTTACGGACCCGGAATCTAGCCGCGAACGGTAGTGTAGAAGCCAGAGACCACAGCGTAAGAAAAGTATCACGCACCTGCGCGGGGTTGCAAGAACATGGCGACCCCACGACCCGTCTAGTAGGCTACAGGCTGGAAAGCTATTGGCGATCAGCCCTCAACCAAGACAGAGGAGCGCATTGCAGCGAGAGAAACAAACCATCCTCGTCACCGGCGGCGCCGGCTTTATAGGGGGCAACTTCGTCCTTGGTGCGGTCGGAGACTATAGGGTGGTCAATCTCGACGCCCTGACCTACGCCGGCAACCCCGACACGCTTGCGTCGGTCTCGGATAACCCCGACCACGTCTTCGTAAAGGGGAGGATAGGGGACCGCGGGCTAGTCGACCGCCTGCTCGCTGAGTATCGTCCCTCGGCCGTCGTCAACTTCGCCGCCGAGACGCACGTCGACCGCTCCATCGACGGGCCGAAGGCCTTTGTACAGACCAACGTGGTCGAGACCCACGAACTCCTCGAGGCCGCGCTTTCCTACTGGAGCGCCCTCCAAGGGGAGGACCACGGCGCCTTCCGCTTTCTGCATATCTCCACGGACGAGGTGTACGGCACGTTGGGCACTGAGGGCTACTTTACCGAGGAGAGCCCTTTCAGGCCCAGCTCCCCCTACGCCGCCTCCAAGGCGGCCTCCGACCATTTCGTGCGGGTCTACCACCACACTTATGGGCTCCCCACGCTCACCACCAACTGTTCGAACAACTACGGGCCCTACCACTTCCCCGAGAAGCTCATACCGCTCATGATCCTGACCGCCCTGCGAGGAGAACCCCTGCCAGTCTACGGCGACGGGCAGCAGGTCAGGGACTGGCTCTACGTAGAGGACCACTGTAGGGCTATCCTCGCTGTACTCCAGCGTGGCCGTCCCGGCGAGACGTACAACGTCGGCGGCCACAACGAGCGGACGAACCTCGAGGTCGTCAAGACCATCTGCGCCCTGCTCGACGAGCTCGTTCCCGGATCGCCGCACGAATCGCTCATCACCTTCGTCGCGGATAGGCCGGGCCACGACAGACGCTATGCCATAGACGCGGGGAAGATAGAACGCGAGCTCGGCTGGAGGCCAGAGGAGACGCTGGAGACGGGCATGGAGAAGACCGTGCGCTGGTACCTGGAGAACCGCTGGTGGTGCGAAGCCGCGCTCTCGCGGGGCTACAGGGGAGAGCGGCTCGGGTTGGGCGGGCCGGCGTGAAGGGGATCGTGCTCGCAGGGGGCTCGGGTACGCGGCTGTATCCGCTCACGAGGGCGGTAAGCAAGCAGCTCCTGCCCGTCTACGACAAGCCGATGATCTACTATCCATTGTCCACGCTGATGCTCGCTGGCATCAGGGACATACTGGTGATCTCCACCCCCGAAGACCTATCCCGCTTCGAGGATCTGCTCGGCGACGGTTCGCAGTGGGGTGTAGATTTCAGCTACGCCGTGCAGCCCAGGCCAGAAGGCCTGGCCCAGGCTTTCGTCATCGGGCGGGAGTTTGTGGGGTCCGAGAGCGTCTCGCTCGTCCTCGGGGACAACATCTTCTTCGGGCATGGTTTCTCCGAGCTCCTTGAGCGATCCGTAGGCAGGCAGAGAGGGGCCACCGTCTTCGGGTACTACGTCAGGGACCCGGGGCGCTACGGCGTCGTAGAGTTCGACGGCGATGGGACGGTTCTCAGTATCGAGGAGAAGCCGGAGAAGCCCCGTTCGCACTACGCCGTGACAGGCCTCTACTTCTACGATAACAGGGTATTGGACGTGGCTGCCGACCTCAGGCCGTCAACGAGAGGCGAGCTGGAGATAACCGACGTCAACGTCGACTACCTGGAGCGCGGGGAGTTGCGGGTCGAGCTCATGGGCCGCGGGATGGCGTGGCTCGACGCCGGTACGCACGAGTCGCTGCACCAGTCATCCAACTTCATCGAGACCATCGAGCAGCGGCAGGGCCTCAAGATAGGGTGTCCCGAGGAGATCTCCTACCGCAAAGGCTACATCGACTCCGAACGGCTCGAACGCCTCGCCCACCAGATGAGGAAGAACGACTACGGCCGGTACCTGCTCGAGATCCTGAAGAGCGAGGAATACGTCATTTGAACGTCATCAGGACGGAATTGTCGGGAGTACTCGTCATCGAGCCTGATGTCTTCGGAGACGCCCGAGGTTTCTTTATGGAGAGCTGGAACGGCGCCCGCTACGAAGAGCACGGCATACCGGAGGGCTTTGTGCAGGACAACCTCTCGTTCTCGGCCCACGGTGTGCTTCGCGGTCTCCACTTCCAGAACCCCAGGGCCCAGGGCAAGCTCGTCTGGGTCTTGCGGGGCGAGGCCTTTGACGTTGCCGTGGATATCAGGGTCGGCTCCCCAACCTTCGGCCGGTGGACGGGCTCGACCCTCTCAGAAGAGAACAGGCGCCAGCTCTGGGTTCCCCCCGGCTTCGCCCACGGTTTCGTCGTCACGGGCGAGAGCGCGCTCCTTTCCTACAAATGCACAGACTACTACGCCCCCCAGTACGATGGGTCCATCCTGTGGAACGATCCCGAAATCGGGATACAGTGGCCCGTCGAGAACCCGAGCCTCTCGGACAAGGACCGCGCCGCACTACCCCTGAACGAGATGCCGGAAGGGACCCTGCCGCACTATAAGGAAGCCCGAGACGCGCGAAGTCCGTCCGAAATACAACCTGATACCTGAAGCCTATCTCTCGAACAGAGAGATTCCGAGTTTCGCCGTGGCCCGGAGGGTGAGTCCGGCGAGAACCATCGCGCTGTAAGCGCCGAAGGGGCCGTGGGCGCCGTGCTTGCGGTGGTAGAGGAACGCGCTCTTGTGAAGGTGCCAGATCGCCTTGGGTTTGCTGCGGCTGCTGGCGCCGGTCTGGTGGACTATTTCGACGTGCGGCAGGTAATAGACGAGCCAGCCTGCCGAGCGGGCGCGCCTGCAGAGGTCGGCGTCCTCGAAGTACATGAAAAAGCGTTCGTCCAGAGGGCCTACGTCTCGCAATGTCTCCCTGCGGATGACCATGCAGGCGCCAGAGACCCAGTCGACCGAGGTCGGGTGGGACTGGTCCGTGACGGCGGGGAACTGACTCTTTACGAAAGAGCTCTTGGGAAAGAGGCGGGTCAGGAGGGAGGTGCGTCCGAGGAAGCCTGAGAGGGCGCTGATCTCCCGCCGCGCCGAGAGCTGGAGATGACCTTCCGAATCCACTATCCTCGGCCCGGAGATCCCGACCATCGGGTTCTCTGAGACGAATCCCTCCAGATGCTCGAAGAAGTCCCTCTCCACGAGGGTGTCGGGGTTTATGAGCACGATAGGATCTCCGCTCGCTGCGGCGATGCCCCTGTTGTGGGCGCGCGCGAAGCCTATGTTCTCCTTGTTCCGGATCAGGCGCACCCAGGAGGGAAGCTCAGGCGGCTCCACACGGTCGTTGTCGACGACGAAGACCTCGAACTCCCCGTTACGCGTCTGTTGCAGGGACTCTATGCAGCGCAACGTCAGAGGCCAGGAGGCGTAATTGACGATAATGACGGAGAACTTCATCGCCACACGGCCCTGTCTCGCAGCCGGCGCGCGATGCTCCGCGTCGCAGCGAGCGATGACTCTCTGAGGAGCCTGCGGACCTCGGCGTCAGAGAGCTTCTTCATCTTCTGTATCTCGGCCCGCTTCCCGAGCATGAGCGGCAGGTGGCGCCACGCGCCAGCCAAACCCTCCAGGTGCGCCCGCAAAGAGCCGGTCGCCGCGGCGGTGATCAGGCGCACGAGCTGTCCCGCGGCGAAGAAAGGCAGTATTTGCGGAACCGCAGAGAGGGGCAGGTTCTTGACCAGCAGGCTAAGAGAGTTGCGGCTACCGAGTCTGGTCGCCGTCGGGCTACGCTTGCCGCCGGTCGAGGCGCTTCCCATGTGGTAGACGACGGCGCCTGGGACATAGAAGCAACGATAACCGGCGAGCTGGGCGCGGAAGCTCAGGTCCCCATCCTCGCAGTAGGAGACGAAGTCCTCGTCGAAGAGCCCGATCTCATCGAGCATATCCCTGCGATAGAGCGCCGCCGCCGCACACGCCCCGAAGACATAGCCAGGCCTATCGAACCTGCCACTGTCGCGCTCGCCGTGCCCGAGGCGGTAAGGCAGACCGCTCAGACGCACGGCGTCCCCGGCTCCGTCTAGCACCCCACGGTCGTGGAAGTCGACCAGCTTGCTCGCGAAAAGACCGGCCTCGGGGTGATCCTCAGCGGCACGCACCAGCGCTTCCAGCCAGCCTGGGTCCTGCTCGGTGTCGTTGTTGAGGAGTGCCACGTACTCTAACGTGGACGCCTCGATCCCGGCGTTGAACGCCGATGCGATGCCCAGATTTTCGCCGAGCGGGATCACGTTTACCTCAGGGAAGTGTTCCTTCACAAGGGGTATCGAGCCGTCAACGGAGCCGTTATCCACCACAATCGTCTCGAAGGCGCTGAAAGACTGTTCTCGCAGTGAGCCGAGGCAAAGCCTCAGGAACCGCTCGCCGTTCCAGTTCGGGATGACGACAGTGACGCGGGGAGGCACGGCTTCAGGTTGGCCTCTCCCGCCGGCCCTCCTGACCGTGGATCTCGACTTTCGCTGGCAGCCGCACCAGGCCTCTTACCGGGGCGAGAGCCCCTTCCTTGGTTATCTCCAAGGTCGCCGCGTCCTGTGTGCGGGCCACATACGAGTCTTCAGCTTGCGGGTCCGTCAGGGAAGCGTCCACCTTGTAGATGCCGGGTCCGAGCGGCATCACGAGCCTGAAGTCCACCGTCGCCTGCTCGCCCGCCTCCTTCCGTCCGAGCGGAGCGCCTTCAAGTGCCGTATCCGTCGAGAAGACCTCAAGACCGGCTCTCTCGCTCTGCAGCGCAATGCCCAGGGTACTGTCCTCCATGGCCTCGTCGTAGCGTAGGCGTACCCGCACGGTCAGGCTCGCGCCCGAGGGCAGCGCGTCGGCCGGTTGCCCGCTCTCGTCGAGCAGTTCGAGGCCGAGGATCTCGGCCCCTCCCACGATCCTGCGGTGGTCCGGGGTCCCGAGGTCCTCGGCCTTGGTCGGCGTGTCATCCTCTTCTTCGTGCTCTATCTCGTAGTCCAGTTGCTTGTCCAGCTCGCTGGGGCCGGCGTTCTTCATCTCCTGAGACTTCGCCAGCATCTGCTCGTAGTGGTCGACCACCTCCTCGGGGCTGCCCGTGGTTACCAGCCTTCCCTTGTGGAGCAAGATGGCCTCAGTGCAGAATCGCTTTACCATCCCCATGCTATGGGAGACGAAAAGGACCGTGGACCCGGAGTCCTTGAGGTCGTACATCCTCTGGATCGCCTTCTTCTTGAATGCCGAGTCGCCCGCGGAGAGGGCCTCGTCTATGACAAGGACATCAGGCTCCACGTTGATCGCGACGGCGAAGCCCAGGCGACTGCGCATCCCGCTCGAGTAGGTCTTGATCGGCTGGTCCATGAACTCCCCGATGTCCGCGAAAGCCTCGATGTCATCGAAGCGCTCCACCATCTCGTCGTGCTCTATGCCAAGGATCAGGCCGCTCAACATGGCGTTCTCGCGCCCCGTAAAGAGCGGGTTGAACCCCGTCCCGATACCGAAGATCGCCGACAGCCGGCCTCGGACCTCGACCTCCCCCGTCGTCGGCCTCAGAACACCCGAGATTATGCTCAGAAGCGTACTCTTCCCGGCCCCGTTGCGGCCAATGACGCCCAGGGTGGTGCCTGGCTCCACATCCAGGTTGATGTCCTGCAGCGCCCAGAACTCGTGGCTTCGTTTGGCCTTGCCGAAGCTCAGGATCTCCCCCAGCCTCGAGGACCGGTTCGGGGAGATCCTGTACTTCTTGCCTATTCCCCTGAGGGAGATGGCCGGCGTCACAGGTGGTCCGCGAACCCTGGCTTCGCCCTGACGAACAGTGCGAAGCCAGCGAGGAACAGGGCCACGGAGAACAGGGCGAAGTAGAGCGTCGCCAGCCCGCCAGGAAGCGTACCCTCGAGGATCATAGCCCTGTATGCGCCAACCAGGTAGGCTAGCGGGTTGTAGTCTTCAATGAATCGCAGGTTCTCCGGCAACCTCTCAGGTGGCCAGAGGATCGGTGTAAGGAAGAAAGTCCCCCTTATGATGGGTCGGAGGACCTCGCCCATATCAGGCACATAGGTTCCGACTACCGCCATGATGTAGGTCAGGCCCAGGGTGAACAACAACTGCAGCACGATGATCAGAGGCAGCAACAAGACCTGCCAGTGCAGCCTGTGTTGCAGAACGAACACGACGAAAACGAGCGCACCCACGCCGAAGAGCTTGTCCACCAGCGAAGCAACCGCGTTGGTAAAAGGGAGCAACTCAAGCGGGAAGACCACCTTCTGCACCAACCCCGCGTTGCTCGTGATGCTGTTGAGTCCCTTGGTCAGCGCTTCGGAGAAGGCCATGAAAGGGAGCAGACCGCAGTACAAGAACAGCCCGAAGTTGAGCGTTGGGTCGTCCTCTACCTGCCTGAACCTCAGGCCGACCACCTCAGAGAAGATCAACGTCAGGAAGAAGACCCAGATCAGGGGTCCCAGTATGGCCCACGCCAGGCCCAGATAGGATCTCTTGTAGCTACGGGTTACCTGGCGGCGGACAAAGTATCTCAGCAACCAACGCTTGCGGTAGAACGCCGCCAGGGAGTCGAAGAACTCCCCCGCGAAGCTTTTCTTACCGTTATACGTGTAGGTGGCCAATTACGTCCCTCGTGTCGTAGGCGGCGCCGCCCGTAGTGTAAGCCATGTGCCCGAGAACAGCGGCAAGTTTACATAAGCAAGGGTGTGCTTGCCAGGCTGCGGCTCTGACTATCTCACGGCGTTGTCGGCGTCGATCCTGCCGTGCCCGAATTGGGGATCGTCCCCCGCAGGACCGAGGTCCTTGGCGGTGGTTTGCATGCGCTGACGGATCGAGTCCGCAGACATGCCCCTGGAGGCGAGCAGCCCGGCGAGGCCAGACACGAAGGGCGCCGACATGCTGGTTCCGCTCATCCTGTCGTATCCTCCCGACATGCGGGTGGAGAGTATGTCCGT
>DASTKM010000031.1:0-4005 GCA_035715885.1 Rubrobacter sp. | reverse complement strand
TTGAAGGTCGACGACGCCTACTTCGTCCGCGACGGTAATCACCGGGTGTCCGTGGCTCGTTGGCTGGGTGTCGAGGCGCTCGACGCAGAAGTGGCTGAGCTGCGCGCCGCGGTCCCGATCGAAACCGCGATCTCCGCCCGTGACCTTCCTGAGGGCCGCCAGCACCTCTGCCCACCCGTGGATACGTCGTACGGACCGCCTGCCGCAGATGGCGAACGAAGCGATCGACCGGCGCACGCGCGTCGCGGGGAAGGTGACAGGGCATGCCCATAAGGGACCTCGACGTACCTGTTATCGATAGGGAATGGGATTCACCGTCGACCGCGCAAGGAGGGTGTCAATCCACGTGGGGACGGTGTGCGGCCCATGCAAACATTGGCGACGCGAAAGGAGGCATTACCGACATGTGCGAGGATAAGGCCTGCAGCCCCGAGGATGGCCTCGAGATCCGCAGGCAGGTGCAGGCGCTCGATGCGGCGAGCGCGGCCAAACGACTCAGGGAAGAGAAGACCTACGAGGACCATGGCCGTAGCGTGCTTAATCTATTCCACGGATCTTCTCTACGAGCGATGCTCACGGCCATCGCCGGCGGGCGCCGTACGGGTGAGAGGCGGGTAGCCGGTCCTTCCACCGTGCAGGTCTTAGAGGGCGAGGTGAGGTTCCGGGCAGGGGAGGAGCAACACGTACTCTCCGCCGGGGGGACGCTGATTCTCGAAGGGAACGTGCCCTACGAGGCGGAGGCCTTGAGCGACGCCGCCTTCCTGCACACTCTGGTGCGGCTGACCGAGGGCAAGAGCTCTCGAAGGAAGATGAAAAACGGCGATGGCGACATCTGATTACGCGGAGGTTTCTTACTTGGAGCAGGAGCACGAAACGCCGAAACTATTAGCCGGCTACCTGGACCGCATAGGCAAAGAAAAACTGCTGACACACCGCGAGGAGAAAAAGCTTTCGAGGCGGGCCAGAGCAGGAGACGATCGCGCCCGGGAGAAGCTCATCCAGAAGAACCTTCGTCTGGTGGTCAGCGTGGCCAAGAGATATCGCAACTACGAGTTGCCTCTCGAGGATCTAATCCAGGAGGGCAACATAGGTCTTATCCGAGCCGTGGATAAATTCGATCCAGAGAAGGGTTACCGCTTCTCCACTTACGCCACCTGGTGGATCAGACAGGCCGTGGGGAGAGCCGTATCAGACAAGGGCCGCACCATAAGGCTTCCGGTGCACATCGGTGAGAAGATAAGGAAGGTCGGCCGCGTCACCAGCGACCTTTCGGTAGAGCTCGGGCGGAAGCCCACTGAGGATGAGGTCGTCGAGCGGCTGGGCTGGACCGCTGAGCAAGTGCGGGAAGTGAAAGGAACCATGCCGGACGCCGCCAGCTTCAATAAGCCTGTCTCGAGCGAGGACGAAGCTCTGCGCCTCGAGGACTTCATCGTCGACGAAACGCACCTCGACGTCCCGGACGCCGTCATAGAAGAGATCGAGGCGACGTGGTTAAAAGAGGCCATCGGACGCTTGCCGCAGAAAGCACGCTACGTCCTGGTGAGGCGCTACGGACTCGACGACCGGGATACCCTGACGCTCGCAGAGCTCGCTGCGGAGCTCAAGTTGTCGCGAGAGCGGGTCAGGCAGCTCCAGCGCGAAGGCGAGTTCCTGCTCAAGTCTGGGACTAGGAGGGCCCCTCACCGCTCCGTCGCGCGCGGATCCCCGCTCCCGAAGGTTTTGGCATGAAGGTATTTACGCCCAGGCGGCGTAATTGGGCGACCATGTTGCTCGGGGCGTACCTATTCATAGCACCCTGGATCTTCGGGACCTTTGGAGATGAGGCAAGCTCGGCGAACGCCTGGATCGTTGGCGCTTGCATCGTCGTGGCAACGCTAAGGGTGCCGATCGTGTCGGGACCGCGGGCCGCAGAGCTGATCAGGGTCGGGCTGGGGGTGTGGCTGTTGGCATCGCCGTTCGCGCTGGGCTTCGCGGGGTCCGCCGCGGCGTGGAACGCGTGGGTCGTGGGTGCCCTGATCCTTACGCTGGCCGACACCCTGAGTCTCGCCTTCGACTTCTTGAGCTGGCTACATGCCCAGAAGTTGTGCTACCAGGCGCGCAGGATCTCCCCGGAGAAGCTCCTCCGGTACGGAGAACAGGAGGAACCGATGAGCCCCGAGCAGCTTTGCTGGCACCTCGTCGAGTGTTCGCGCGAGATCCGCCGGACGTTGCTCGGGCAAACATCCGGGGTGGTAGTCGGGATGTGCGTCTTGGGCTACCGGGCTTGCGTGAACTACGGTATCACGCTGAACCGCCTCATCGACACAGAACTGCCGGAATCCGGTCTCGCCCGGCGGTTGAGGCTTGCAGTGATCCGGCGCCAAGCTGCCCATTCGCTCGAGCGCGCACGCGAGGTCATCCCTCCAGGCGTTCCGCACGCATGGCACCGGAGTAGGCGCTAGCTTGCTGCCCCCACGGGGTGCTCGCCAGAGATGAGCCCGGTCGCTGAAGACGGTGCTTTTCGTCTACCGAGGAACTCATGGTACTACTACACAGCTGCAGCCTCACGCTACTGTTACAGATGTGGTAGCAGCATAGAGGCAGAGGGATCCTCTGGAGTCCTGAGAGTAGCACGATGGTCGAAGCCCGATGACCTCGAAGACGGTTGCCGGAAGGGCACCGAACATTGCGATTAAGCGAAGATCGGCGTTAGGGAGGTTAGACATACTAGACGTAATCGCACACACGCTGCACGTCATCTTGGCTGGGGTGTGGCTGGGAGGGATCATCTTCACGACTACGGTGGTTTCGCCAGCGCTCAAGTCGGTGGGGTGGGACGAGGCCGAGCAGGCAAGGGTGAGGTCGGTGATCGGGCATCAGTATGCGAAGATAGGAACCGCGAACCTCGTACTCCTTTTGGTTTTTGCCCTTATGGAGGGGGCTCTCTCTGGATTCGGTCCCGCTCTTTACTCCGAGTACGCGCTGGTGGTAGTGCTTTTCGGGCTCGTGGCTGCACACGGAGCCTACTTCGGGAGACGCCTGGTGGAA
Source organism: Rubrobacter sp. (assembly GCA_035715885.1). GTDB lineage: Bacteria > Actinomycetota > Rubrobacteria > Rubrobacterales > Rubrobacteraceae > Rubrobacter_D. The sequence continues at coordinate 978 of DASTKM010000031.1, read as the reverse complement.
CTGGCTGAGGCTCGAAAAGAGGCCAGGACTTTCGAAAAGGCCCAAATGCTGGCCCTCAGGCGGCGGAAGTTACAGAGGCTCTCCTTCGGGGTTTCCATGCTGAATATTCTGATCAGTGCGGCGGTCATGATCCTTGCTGCCTACGCCCGGGTAGGGTGAGGTTTCCCACGCTCCCATGCAAGATGAGCCCGGATACCGTTGTTCGCGGGGTGGAGCTCCCGGGCGACCTTCTCGACCGTGCGGCCGGAACGCCGGGACAGCCGTTATGTACAATAAAATAAATATTTCCTTGATTTATTGTTGATAAGACGGTATCGTGTACACAATCGAAAAAGACGCCACGGGCGGTGGTTGTGGGAATGGAAGGAGAGCTTGTGGAGAGTAAAGCCAAGATAATGGGACACCCAATACACCCGATACTGATCCCGTTCCCACTGGGCCTGCTCTCGACGTCGGTCGTCTTCGACGTTGTTTACCTGCTTACAGGAAACGGGAAGTGGTCGGAGATCTCGTTCTGGATGATTGCAGCCGGCGTTATCGGTGGTCTGGCTGCGGCGGTGTTCGGCCTGATCGACTGGTTGGCGATCCCCTCCGGTACGCGGGCCAAAGCGGTCGGAATGTGGCACGGCGCTACCAACGTGGTCATGGTGACGATTTTCATCGTGAGCTGGCTGCTTCGCGCGGATGCTCCGGGTGATCCGGGAATCGTCGCCATCGTCCTCTCCTTTGTGGCGGTGGGCTTGGCCTCGCTGGGAGGTTTTCTCGGCGGGGAGCTGGTTGTCCGACTGGGCGTAGGGGTGGCCGAAGGAGCGCACCTTAACGCGCCAAGCTCGCTCTCCGAACGAGCGGTTGGCAGGAGTTCGACTGGCGCGCGGAGAGAAGAATAGGAAAGGCTATGAGTGGTTCACGAAGTGTTCGTTTCGATAGGTGGATCGGCAGGTGTGGCGTAGGCTCATGAGGTGGCAGAAGGCAAGACGC
>DASTKM010000030.1:0-5324 GCA_035715885.1 Rubrobacter sp. | reverse complement strand
GCCCTCGCCACAGGGTTGCCCTACGTCATCGTCCGCAAGTCTGCCAAAGAACATGGCAGCTCCGCCGGACGCAGTATCGAAGGCAACCTGGAGAAGGGCGAGAGAGTAGCCCTTGTGGAGGACGTCGTCACCACGGGTACGCAGGCCGTGCGGGCCGCCAGGAACCTCGAAGAGACGGGCTCCGAGGTCGTAATGATAGTAGCAGTACTCGACCGCAGGGAGGAGAACGGAGAAGAACTCGGCGGATTTCCTTTCCGGTCCTTGCTTAGAATGGATGATTTACGGGTAGTTAAACGGAATTGAGGCGCTATAGTGTCTCTGGTAGATCCTTCCGGCAGGCCGGAGGGAAGAAGAGTGGAAGCGAAACAGGGAGGAAGAAGTGGCGTTAAACAAAACGGCATTGATAGAGGAGATCGCCGGCAAGGCGAACGCCTCCAAGAGCGACGCCCAAAGGTTCTTCGACGCGTTCACCGAGGTCGTGACGGACAGCCTCAAGGAAGGCGAGCAGGTCCAGATCACGGGCTTCGGCAAGTTCTACGTTCAGAAGCGCGACGCCAGGCAGGGAATCAACCCGCAGACCAAGCAGAGGATCAACATACCAGCATCCAAGGTGCCGAAGTTCACCGCGGGCAACGCGCTCAAGGATCAGATCAAGTAGCTGCCCAGGGTCTTTTCTGGTGCCGTGGGCTTCTCCCCGCGGCACCCTTCTTTTCGCCCGTTCGTCAGGCAACCAGGGCACGATGCAGGCGCTGGTAGACGCGGCGCGCCGCAAGCAGAGCGTGCTCGTCGTGGGCCTCGACCCCATACCATCACGGTTTCCAGAAGAACTGCGCGCCCTGCCCGAGGCAGAAGCGACCCTGGAGTTCTGCCGGGGTATCCTCGAGGCGGTGGAGCCCTACGTCGCCGCCGTCAAGCTGCAGGCGGCTTTCTTCGAGCGGCTAGGTACCGTCGGGATGGGAATCTATGCCGAGGTGATCGAGGCCGCCAGGGACCTGGGATTGCCGGCCATAGCGGACGTAAAGCGCGGGGACATTGGTCCCGTAGCCGCCGCTTACGCCGGGGCGCATCTCGGCGTCTACGGCGCAACCTGCGTCACCGTCAACCCTTACATGGGGGAGGATGCGGTGCTCCCGTTTCTCGAGGAGGCCCGCAGGCAGAACGCGGGAGGGGGTGTCTTCGTACTTGTGGCGACCTCGAACCCGTCCTCCCGTGAGGTCCAGGAGACCACGGACCCGCCGCTCTTCGAGGTTGTTGCCGGGCTGGTGGCGGGGTTTGGCAGGTCGACCGGCGACTACCCAGACGCGGGGGCTGTCGTAGGGGTCACGAGGCCTGAGATCGGGCGCAGGGTGAGGGAGTTGCTGCCCTATGCCCTGTTCCTTTCCCCAGGATACGGGGCCCAAGGAGGTGACGCCTCAGGCGTGCGCCCGCTGCTCGACAGTGGCGGCGGCGGAGTCCTCGTCAACAGCAGCCGGAGTATCCTCTACGCCTATGAAAGCTCGGCCTCAGGTTACAGGGAAGCGGCCAAAGAAGCCACCCGCGAAGCGCGGGATGAATTACGCCTGACCGGAGCCCGCCTGTAGGGGCGGGTTTCAAACCCGCCCCTACAGGCGAACCGCGATCAAATAGAAAAGAGGTGGGCGACCGCAAGCACGGTCACTAGCACCGTCGCAGCCGCGACCACGACCCCAAGAACCTGCACCATGCTCTCTCTGCTCATCTTCTCCTTCCGCCCGTGGCTATAATCTGGGCTCCTGTTCGCGGAGGGCGCTCTGGCGGCCCTTCCCCGGCTCATTCGCGAGGGCCTCGTCGATGGCCTCTCTGAGAGTGTTCTCGTAGCCTTCATAATAGTAGTCCTGGGCGTACCCTATCGTACCGTCTTCGACCACGAACAGCCTGGGCACCCTCTTGACGTTGTACTTTGAGACCAGCTCTCCCGTCGAGTCCAGGAGCATCGTGTAGGGGACGTTGTCGTCCCTCGGAGCGCTGTTGACGTAGACCACAGCGAAGGAGGCCTCATCGTCCTCGTACTCCCTGGCAAGATCTTCGAAGCCGGAAACGGCCTCGTTCGAGTCCTTGTTGAGGGTACTCCAGAAGGTGAGTACGTAGACACCGTGGTCCGAGAGCTCGAAGACGCGGTCGTCTACGCTCTTCACCCTGAATCCGGGGGCATTGTCGCCCACGTTCGGGGCTGGTTGGGGTAGCGTGAGGGAGCCCGTGCCGGTCTCGGCGCTGCCGAAAGAACGGTAGAACAAAGCGGCGGCCAACACGATGAAGAAGACGATGGCCAAGCGTTTCACGAACCCTCCGAACCAGGTCTGAAGAGGCACACGGCATAAGGATTGTATCCGCTACTATGGACCTTGTTGTAGAACCAGGATCATCGTAGTCTCTATAACCCCGTGTTCGAAACGCCGAAAGCCAGGACCATAAGCCTCTTCGTCACGCTCGCCGTGACGGACGTGCTCGATATCCAGGCAGGGCCTTGGCGGACCTCCGGAGCGGAGAGTACCTGCCGGGAGAGGGCGCCTCGGATCTGTCTGACTCGGCGAGGCCTTCATAAGGTTCGAAGGAAGAAGGTCGGGGAGACCCGGCTTCTCGCAAAGAAGGGTTATGAGAAGGCCTCGCTCGGGCAGCGGGTGTGGTATACCGTTGGGGGGATTTTTCGAACAGGAGATAGGTAGGGAGAGGCATGATTCTGACCGTCACCCTCAATGCTGCCGTTGCCAGGACGCTGGTGGTGCCCAGCCTGACGCTCGGCCACAGGCACAGGGCCCCTGAGAGCATGACGTTGGCCGGCGGAAAGGGAGTCAACGTAGCCAGGTCCCTAAGGACCCTGGACGTGCCCGTACTTGCCGCCGGGTTCGCCGGCGGGCGCAATGGCGACGCCATCCGCGACGGCCTCTCTGAGGCGGCCATCCCGTTCGACCTCGTCGAGATAGAGGGACACTCCCGCACCTCGACAGCTATAGTCGACCCGATGGCGGGGACGCAGACCGAGATCAACGAGTACGGTTCCGAGGTAACCCCCGCCGAGGCCAGGGAGTTCTCCAGGCGCCTGGAGTACCTGATGGAGTACGCCACGGCCGTCGTCTTCGCCGGAAGTGTCCCGCCGAACCTGGACGAGAGCTTCTTCGTTGGCCTCGTGCGACGTGCAAGAGAGCGTGGAATCTACACGGTTGTAGACTCACCGCCGTCCGTGCTCAGGGCAGCACTCAAGGCGAACCCCTCGCTCGTAAGCCCGAACCAGCACGAGGCCGAGAGCGTCGTGGGCTTCGACTTTATCGAGGAAGGGGATTTCCCTCTCGGCCTCACAAGGCTCGTCGAGCTCGGGGCCGCGAATGCTTGTATCACTTCCCCCGAGGGCCTCTCCTACCTCAGCACCGAGAACGGCACCGTCTCGGCGCGCTCGCCGAGGGTCGAGGCTGCCTCGACGGTAGGGAGCGGCGACGCCTATCTCGCCGGACTCCTCGCTGGTCTGCTGCACCGTAACCTCGCGCCGGCCGAAGCCGTTCGTCTCGCCGCAGGGTGCGCAGCCGCCAACGCCGAGACCCTCGGCGCAGGCCTCTTCGAGGCGCGCAGGGCCGAAGAGTTGGCCGACTCCGTGCAGGTCGAGGTCTCCTCAGTGAGCCTCCAAGAGAGCCGGACCTAGGGTACGTTCGGGCCTCCGAGAAGCCCGCGCTGGCGTGCTAGAATGTTCGGCGAAGTTCACTTCCAGAGACAACGGAGGTTCGAGATCATGGCGGTAGCCGAAGTAACGGACGCGACTTTCGAGAGCGACGTTCTGCGGTCGGAGAGGCCGGTTATAGTGGATTTCTGGGCGCCTTGGTGCGTGCCATGCAGGCGGGTATCCCCGATCCTCGAAGAGATGTCCGAGTCGCGCGATGACGTTGCGTTCGTCAAGGTCAACGTTGACGATAACCCTCAGGCAGCGATGAACTACAGCATCTCGAGCATTCCGACCATCGCCCGTTTCGAAGAGGGGCAGGTCACCCAGCAGGCCATAGGAGCCCTGCCGAAGAACCAGCTATCGGCACAGCTCGGCCTGTAATTGCGAGGAGCAACACTCCCGGTTACAATCTCTGGCGCGTAAGCCCCGTAGAGTCGGGTAAGCCCGGCCGTCGCAAGGGGTGTCGTAGATGAGTCCGAAATGATGAGGAGGACACAGAAATGAAGTTCAAGCCTTTGGGAGCGCGGGCGCTCGTCCAGATCGTCGAGCGCGAGGAGACGACGGCTTCGGGAATAGTGCTGCCCGACACGGCCAAGGAGAAGCCACAGACCGCCAAGGTCGTGGCGGTTGGCGAAGGCAAGCTCGACAAGGACGACCAGCGCGTGCCGGTCGAAGTTTCCCAGGGCGACGTTATCGTCTTCGCCAAGTACTCGGGGACCGAGATCAGCCTCGACGGCGAGGACTACATGATCCTCGATGCAGACGACATCCTGGGGATAGTCGAGAGCTAGAGGAAAGAGCAAGAGTCGGCTCTCCGGAGCGCCGGGCCCGCGAGGATGCCCGGCGCTCACGCTTTGGCCGGCTCGACGTCTGAGCAAGGAAAGAGGGGAGACCGGTCGGGTACGTGCGTACACTGCGTAGGGGAGACAGGGGGCGGGAGGTCGTCGACCTCCAGACCCGCCTGCAGGCCCTCGGCTTCGACCTGGGTAGCAGGGGCATAGACGGGGTCTTCAGGGAAAAGACGGAGCTTGCCGTAAGGGTCTTCCAGCAGCGCCTCGGTCTCCTCGCTGACGGTCTTGTCGGTCCCATCACGTGGCGCGAGATAGTGGAGGCCGGCTACAGGCCGGGAGGACGCCTGCTGTACCTCAGGCAGCCGCCTTTCAGAGGCGCCGACGTTGTCGAACTCCAGCAAATGCTCGACGACCTCGGATTCGACCCTGGCGCCGTCAACGGCCTGTTCGACTCCCGTACCGTCAGGGCCGTTCGCGACTTCCAGAGGAATGCTGGCCTACAGGACGACGGGGTTGTAGACGCCACGGTCTTCAGGGTCCTGAACACATACGCCGCCCAGTCCCTCGGCACCCACCAGCTCCCTGACAAGAACGGAGGATACTTTACGGATGATCTGTTCTCCGGGGCCATAGTCGTGGACGCCGCCCACGGTGGCAGGGACACGGGGTACGAGAGCCCGACGGGGCTCTCCGAAGCAGACTTGAACCTCGCCATAGCGCAGGAGCTGGCCCAGATCCTGCCAGCCAGGGAGGTCCTTTTGACCAGGAGCGGTGACGAGGAGGTCTCGGCCGTCGACAGGGCCTTCCTCGCCAACTCCTCGGGGGCGAGGATGATAGTCTCCGTCCACCACGCTTCCCACCCGACC
>DASTKM010000029.1:0-2607 GCA_035715885.1 Rubrobacter sp. | reverse complement strand
CGCCTGATCGCTCGTATCCGAAAGGGCGATACGCAAGGGTACTAACGTACTGCGAGTCGCCCTGGCTGAACAGATTCTATTGTGAACACCGCATCAGGGATAATCCTTGAGCGGGTAGAAGCTTCTCTCTGTTAGAGTTTGTGGATGGAGGAATACGATCGGGTGTGGGAGCGCTTCGTCGGTGAACGCCGTCTGGAGTTCGGCGGGTACATGGACCCCGACTGGCAGGAGGGATACAGGCTCTCGGCATCTCTCATAGTCCCTGGGGAGGCTTCACGGTTCCACGAACGCCTCGAACCACTGAGAGAGGCGCTGCGTCCTTTCCCGTTCGTGTCGCTACACCCCGACCACTTCATGCACATAACGTTGGTACTTCTCGGCTTCCTCGTAGGCGAGCCAAAGGAAGAGGACGAGGTCTCCCGCGAGAGGCTGCAAGAGATCGAGGAGCGCGCCAGGATCGCCTTGTCTGACGTACCAGCCTTTACCGTCAGGTTCGCGAACCTCAATGCCTTCCCCGGTGCGGCGTTCATCGAGGCGCACGCCGGAGGGATGATCGACCGGCTGCGGGATGCCCTGTGCACGAGCTGCGGCTTGAAGAAACCCCCAGGTCCGCCCCACCTTACCCTCGCTTACTTTGAGGCGCCGGACGGTACGGTTGCGCCCGAGGAACTCATCTCCACCATAGCACGCTACAGAGACTGGCCCATCGGTGAGATAGTGGTAGAGAACTTGGAGATGACCCTGCTCGACCTCCGCTTGGAGTACCCGGAGCCCGAGACGCTGGCCCGGATACCGCTGGGGAAAGCACTTCAGCACACCAGCTAGTCAGCAATGCAGCTAGTCGCGGGCGCAAAAGCCCTGGCTGACTAGCTGATTGTTAGATTCCGGAGGACTTTCGGGGTGAACAACCAGCGCAGCTTACCGGCTCCGGCCTTCGGGGTGTCGTCGAACTCGATGCACGCGACGCCGCCCTTCTTTATCTTCAAATCTGCGCCCCCAGCATCGCCGGTGAGCAGGTACACGGCGAGCTCGTGCAGGCAGGGCCTGTGCCCGGTCAGGGCTATAGACTGGTTCCCCTGGTAGGTCTGTAGCGCGATGACGACTTTTTCGGGCGGGACATCAGGTTCCAGGGCAGGGAGTTTCTCCGGTGCTGGCCAGCCTGTCTGCTCGGCAAGGATCTCCGCGGTCCGCCACGCCCGTTCGTAGGGGCTGCTCAGGAGAACGTCAACTTCGGGGACTATACGGGCCAGCCCGCGGGCCGCCCCCACGAACTCTTCCTCGCCCCCAGGCGTGAGCGGACGCCTACTGTCATCAGGCCAGCGTTCCCGGTCACGCTTGTGGGCGACAGCGTGGCGGATGAGGTAGACGTACAAGCGGGCCTACCGAACACCCTTGCTTGGTATGTCAGCCACTTCGTCTTTCCAGAACCTTCTCGAAGTGCTTCCACTTCTTGCCTTTCGTCCGGGTGCCGAAGGGTTTCGAGTCGGGCACGACAGAACGCAGGTCTTTCGCCTCGCGGGTGCAGCGTTCTGCGTAGACGCCCATCGTGAAGGCGACCCCCCGCGGTACCCGCGCTTCACCGGTCTTTGTGCCGAGCTCCCTCAGGTATGCGGCGGCGACCACGGCGTCCTGGTGATCCGTAGCCGAAGGCTCACTCGTACGAGATGATCCGCTGCTCTGTCCCGTTGTCATGCGCGCCTCGTTTCGTTAGCCTGTCCCAGCCGCGTTCCTCCGAAGACAGAGGCGCAATTTAGCACGGACGTGGATCACTAGCAACAAACGTGTATATTGCGGCATCTCCGATGATTAGAAGCCTTCCTCGAGAAGTATCGCCTGGCTGTCGACGTATTCCTTACCCTCTTTCGGGTGCAAGCGTTCGAAGTTGCCGTCTGGGCCGAGTTCCCAACCGTTCGCGTTGTCGGCGAGCTGGAGGTCGAGCAGGCGGCGGACCTTCTCGCGGTGACGCTTCTCGCGCAGCGGGAATGCCGTCTCCACGCGACGGTCGAGGTTGCGCTGCATCAGGTCGGCGCTTCCCAGGTACATCTTTTCGTCATCCCCGTCGGAAAAGGCGAAGATACGGGCGTGCTCGAGGAAGCGTCCTACCAGCGAGACTACGCGGATGTTCTCGCTCACGGCTTCCACGCCGGGCCTGAGGCAGCAGATGCTGCGTACGATCAGGTCTATCTTCACCCCGGCCTGGGAGGCTTCGTAGAGGAGCTCGATGATCTGGGGGTCCGTTAGCGAGTTGGTCTTGCACGTGATGCTGGCGGGCTCGCCGCCCTTGGCCTTCTCGGTCTGCTCTTCGATAAGGCGCTCGATGCTCTCACGCATGGTCAGGGGGGCGACGAGTAGCTCCTGGTATTCCTCCTGCTCGGAGTAGCCCGTCAGGTAGTTGAAGAGATCCGAGCCGTCCTCAGCGAGCTTCGGGGCGTCGGTGAAGTACGAGAAATCCGTGTAGATGCGGGCCGTCCCAGGATTGTAGTTTCCTGTACCAAGGTGGACGTAGCGTCTCAGGCCCGAGCCCTCGCGCCTGACGACCAGGCTGATCTTGGCGTGCGTCTTGAGGCCGACGATACCGTAGGCGACGTGGACGCCCCTGGCCTCCAG
>DASTKM010000028.1:0-4642 GCA_035715885.1 Rubrobacter sp. | reverse complement strand
ACGGCACGCGCTGACATCTTGCCGCCGGCCGGTATATCGGCCATCAGGATGTCGTGACGGTTGCCGAACTCGGCGGTAGGGGTCACCTGCCGCGGCCCCAGCTTGAAGAAAGGAGAATCATCGGGCATCGAGGCAAGCATTTCCGCGCTGCCTTCCATGTCCTCCAGCTTGGCCAGTCTGCCCAACTCGGACTCTGGGACTCCGAAGTAGATCTCATCGGTGATGCCGAGCGGCGCGGCCACCTCCTCGCGAAGCACCCGCGAGATGGGTTTGCCCGTAGTCCGGCGCACGATCTCCCCGACTATATAGCCGAACGGGTATGCATGATAGGCTATCTTCGTCCCAGGCTCCCACCAGGGCTCGGCGTCGGCGATGGCAGCGCACATCTTGTCCCAGTCACACAGGTCCTCTGGCGTGGTGTCAGCAGGTATTCCGGGCACACCGACGGTATGCGTCAGGGCGTGGCGCACGGTAGCGGCCTCCTTACCGTGAGCCCCGAACTCGGGCCACAAATCGACGATCGGCGTGTCGTAGCCGAAGAGACCTCGCTCGACAAGCACGTGCGCCACCGTCGAGGTCGCACCCTTGCCGACCGAGTAGCAATAGAAAGGCGTGTCCGGCGTGACGGGACGCCCGGTCTCCGGGTCGGCGACGCCAGCGACTGCGTCAGCCACCTGCTCGCCATTTCGGTACACAGCGACCTGCAAGCCCCGCTCCGCCCCCGATTCGACCAGTTCATCGACCACTCTCTGGACCAGTTGCTGAATGTCGTTCATGATCCCATTCCTCTCCAAAGCATACTCTAGTCTACGACCGTGCCGCTCGTCAGGTTGAAGACCGTTCGTAGGATTCTCGCCGGCCTGGAACCTACGCCGCTTCGCAATCGGCGGGTTCCACTTGGAACTCTTCCTCTGTCTGGCGTTCGGGCTGCAGCACACTCACCGCGACGGCAATCGCCACGACGACGAGTACGGCTCCGATCCCGAACGCTAGGTGGTATCCGCTCGTCAGCGCCGCCGCGGTGGACTCGCCGTCCCCGATCAGCTGCTCGCTCCGCGACGCTGACAGGGTCGCGAGCACGGCCAGGCCAAGGGCACCGCCGACCTGCGCTGTGGTGTTGATCAGGCCGGAGGCAAGACCCGCGTCGCTGGGCGTGGCACCAGACATCGCAAGCGTCATGAGCGCAGGGAAGCAGAGACCGGCCCCGATGCCGAGAAGGACCATCACGGGCAAGATGTGGACCACATAATCTCCGTTTACCGGCGCCCGCGCGAACAGTGCGAGCCCGGCCATGAATAGCGCGAGGCCGCCGAGCACCAACTTCCTGGCCCCAAAACGCATGACCAGGCGGTCGGTGTAGCGGACCGACAGGGTTCCCATCAAGATAGTTACGGGCAGGAACGCGAGACCGGTCTGCAGGGCATCGTAGGCGAGGATTCGCTGCAGATAGAGCGCCCCGAGAAAGAACATACCGAACATCCCAGCGACGCTAAGAACCTGGATCAGGTTCGCCCCAGTGACGTTTCGCGAGCGGAAGATCCGTAGCGGCACCAGCGGGTTGCGCGCGGTCGCTTCGCGCGCGACGAAAGCCGCCAACAACACGAGCGAGAGGGCGCCTATTGTCAGGGTGCGGCCGGAGCCCCAGCCGTACTCAGCGGCCGGATTGACGATAGTATAGACGCCTAGCATCAGCGAGCCGGTTACCAGGAAAGCGCCGGAGACGTCCGCGCCGTCCCCGAACCCGATGCCCTTGTCGCGTTCTATCAGCCGTCCGGCGAGAACCGCTGTCGCGATACCGATCGGGACGTTCACGAAGAAGATCCAATGCCAACTGATCGACTGGGTCAGGAGGCCGCCGACGAGCAGGCCCACCGCGCCCCCGGCGGAGGCCACGAAGGCGAAGACGCCGATGGCCTTCGCCTGCTCTCGCGTTTCTGGGAACATGGTGACGATCATGCCCAGGATCACCGCGGAGGTCATGGCGCCGCCAGCCCCCTGAACGAAGCGGGCCACTACCAACAACTCCTGGCTCTGCGCGAGGCCGCATAGCAGTGAGGCAACCGTGAACACCCCAATGCCGGCCAAAAACATCCCCCTCCGGGAGATGAGGTCTCCGAGCCGCCCGGCGAGCAGCAGCAGGCCACCGAAGGCGATCAAGTAGGCGTTGACGACCCAGGCAAGGCTCGATTGCGAGAAACCGAGGTCGTTCTGAATCGCAGGCAACGCCACGTTGACAACCGTGGCGTCCAGCACGATCATCAGCATCCCCACACAAAGTACGTATAGAGCGATCCAACGATTCTTGTCCCTCACAGGTTCTCCTCCTCGCACGTTCTGGCCTCTCGCTTCGTCATTTCCCTCTACTCCATTTTCCGAGACTGCAGTACCATTGGTTGGAGAATACGGCAATAGTCCTAAAAACAACCATAAACTCTAGAATATCTAACTACATATGTAGACTTCAGTACTTACGGTGCTATACTCTCCGGTATGGCGACAAAACGCACATACGATGACGGGTGTGCGGCGGCGCATGCACTCGACCTGGTCGGCGAGCGCTGGGCGCTTTTGGTAGTACGCGAGTTGTTGTTGGGGCCGAAGCGGTTCACGGACTTGCGGGCTGGCCTGCCGCAAGCCAGTCCCAACGTCCTCGCCCAGCGCCTGCGCGGGTTGGAGGAGGCTGGGATCGTGCGCCGTCGAAGGCTTCCTCCGCCGGCGGCGTCGAAGATCTACGAGTTGACCGAGTGGGGCGAGGAGTTGGAGCCGGTTATTATTCGTCTCGGCAGGTGGGGTGCCCGCTCCCCGTCCAAACCTGAGGACGCTCCCCTAGGTGTTGACTCTCTGATTCTCTCCTTCAGGACGATGTTCGACCCTGGCGCTGCCGAGGGCTTCGAGGCGATCTACGAACTCAGGATGGGGGAAGACCGCTTCAGGGCCGAAGTGTCCGGGGACAGCTTCGAGGTCGAACGCGGAAGCGTGGAGCGGCCCGACGCGATAATCGAGGCCGACCCGGCTACGCTGGGCGAGCTCGTCTACCAAGATCGGCCCCTGGCAGAAGCACTGCGATCCGGGGACGTGAAGATCGAAGGCGACGACGCGGCTGTAGAACGTTTCCTCACGCTGTTCACCCTACCTGAGCCTGCCGCACTCGTGTAACGGTAGTGTGTCCTTATCTGCAGTTCCTCGGAGTGCGACTGGATAGCCAGGTAGTAGGGCTCCGCCTGAGGGCACGTGCGTCTCGAAGGTACAGCCAGTTCTTACTATAGTCCTTGCTGGCGGCCTTCACCTCGACCCGTGTCGAGCCCCCACAGTCGGCCTAAACGCTCACCAGCAAAGCCGTGGCGTACATGATGGCCACCCCGGCGGTGAACCCGCCCAGGTTTGGGGCGGAGAGGGCAGGTGACTTCGACCGTGCGGAATCCTTAAGGAGAAGCCGCGTGACCTCGTAGATCACCTGGAGTATGGCGCCGGCCCCGACAGCGAGCAATACGGCCGAGGCGAGGTTGGAGTAGGCGAAGCCGCCGATCCACGTCCCCAACACCGCGGGCCCCCCACCAAGAAGCGCCAAGCCAGCGAAGTGCGCGAGGTGTGGCCTCTCTTCGAGAATGGGCGCCGCGATGCCTACACCCTCCGTAATGTTGTGCAACGTGAACCCGACCACGAGGAACGTCCCCAGCGCCACCTCCCCGAGGGCGAATGCCGCGCCGATGGCAAGTCCCTCCCCCAGGTTGTGCAGGCCTATCCCCAGGGCAATCCGGTATGATGTCGAGAGCCGGCTCGTCTCCCCGCGCCTACTGAACAACCGCTCGGCCCCCAACAGCCCGAGGAAGGCCAGCAGTGCCGCCACCAGCACAAGCGGGACGCCGGAGAAGACCCCAGGCAACCGTCCGGCTACCTCCACTGCCTCGAGCAGCGTGTCCACGACCAGCCAGACCAGGAGCCCCAGCGTGAGGGCAAGTACTGCCCCTATCCCCGCGGAGCCGAGGCGTCTGAGAAACGGGTACCAGAGCAGCCCGAGGGCCACTGGTATCACGCCGACGTAGGTCCCGATCAGCGCGTAGCGCCAGAACGTCTCTGCCGAGAACGTCGGTGTGATCACCGCCGCAGGCACCTCAGCGGAAAAGGTGGTCCCTGTGCCCGTAATGAGGGTTATACCGTATGCCTCGCCCTCGACCCAGGAGTAAGGCAAGGTGATCTCCGCCGAACCAAGGGGCGGGATCGTGGCGTCCGGCTCCACCCTGAAGTCCCATAGTGCCTCGTTCACCGTCACCTGGCTCACACTCACCGGCTCGGGACCGCCGTTGGTCACACGCACCACTATCTCGTCTGGCGTAGGCAGCAACACCCGATCGATGGTGAGGTCCTCGACGGGCGGACGGTCCTCACGGTCTATCCCCGCACCGTTCAGCACGATGGCGGCCAGCAGCACGCCCAACCCCAGCAGTGGTGCGAGCCCCAGGAGCACCCAGACCAGTCCACGCTCTCGTCCCATCTCCTATTCCTTCACGTCGAAGAGGCCCATCCAACCGAGTTCGGCGAACTCGCTGACGTGGGCGTGGAACATGAACAACCCGGGGAAGTCGTAGCGGAACTCCATGATGCCGCGCTCCCCCTGGCCGAACACCTTGGTGTCCGTGAACTC
>DASTKM010000027.1:0-30041 GCA_035715885.1 Rubrobacter sp. | reverse complement strand
CGAAGTCCATGAGCCCGAGGGCGACGAGGCGCACGCAATCGACCGGCGTCCCCGTGCAGGCGTATCCCGTCACTCCGTCCGCCATCTCGCGCTCCTCAACGTGGAGCGAGCGCCCGAAGGAGATGCTCCTACCTACTCCCGAACGGTTCTGGTCAGGGGCCACGGTGATGACGTCCCCCACCTTCTCCAGCGCCCGCCTGGCCGCCAGAAGTCCTGGAGCCTCGATGCCGTCGTCGTTGGTCAATACTATGCGCATAGTCAAACTCTCCGTAAGTCCGGAGGTTATTATCGTCCAAAAGGGTCCTGATTCTATCATCCTGGCCCTGATGTCCCCGGCGGCCAGGCAAGTGAACCGGCGGTATCCGGTATAGAAATGGGCTATGTGTAACATTAAGAAAAAAGAATGGACAAAGCCGCACATATACGGTAGCTTACCGTGGCTGTGATGGAGAGACGTAGGTAAGGAGTGTGATGTTGTGAACGCCGTAGAGTGGTTTAAGCATCGCTCCTATGACTACAGGCAGTTCTCGGACCTGGAGGCACTGGGCTCCCGCAAGCGCGACCTCGGCCTGACGGTCAGCGCGGTCCTGCCCTGCCGCAACGTGGCCGACACCGTAGGCGGGATCGTCGATGAGATCCACGCCGTCAACTGCCTGACGGACGATCATCCGCTGGTGGACCAGATCCTCGCCGTCGACGCTGACTCACCCGATGGTACCGCGGAGGTGGCCGCATCGAAGGGCGCTGAGGTCTACTCGGAGAACGAGCTCATGAGCAACCACGGCGGCGCGCACGGCAAGGGCGACGCCATGTGGCGCGCACTCTCCGTCGCGCGCGGCGACCTCGTCATGTACATCGACGCTGACACCAAAGACTTCAAGCCCCAGCTCATCTACGGCATTCTGGGTCCGATCCTGGAGGTACCCGAGATCCGTTTTGTCAAGGCCGCCTACAGACGTCCTTTCAAGAGCTACGAGACCGTGGAGCAGGACGGCGGAGGGAGGGTTACGGAGCTCTCGGCCAAACCTCTCTTCAACCTCTTCTACCCCGAGCTCACAGGCTTCGTGCAACCCCTCGCAGGGGAGTTCGTCGCCGACAGGGAGCTCTTCTCCTCCATCCCATTCCTCACCGGCTATGCGGTCGAGACCGGGATCATGATAGACGTCCTCAAGATGGTCGGGCTGGAGGCAATGGCGCAGGTCGACCTTGGTACCCGCCAGAACAGGCACCAACCCCTGCGGGATCTCTCCCGCATGGCCTACTCTGTCCTTCGCGCCGTCGCCAGGCGCATGCGCCAGGAGGGACGCCTGAACCAGGTGCGGGACCCGGGCATGCCGGACTCGCTTTTCCAGCTCTCAGACTACCTGCACGCGGTCGCCACGCCGGACGGACTGAAGCTCCAGGAGTACGTCGAGGAGCTCGTCGAGCGACCCCCGATCAAGGAAGTCATGACGGTAGGATAGGAGCAGTACCTTGGGTGGGGTCCACGACATGGGCGGGGCGCCCGGAGGACCCATAGACAGGAGCCAGCACGAGGTCGAGGACTGGGAGCGTCTCGCCGACGCTATCAACGGGGCGCTCGGCGCCAAGGGGCTCCAGAGCACAGACGAGCTCCGCAGGTCTATAGAGAGCCTCGAAGAATACCGAGAGCTCTCATACTACGAACGCTGGGTTGCGGCGACCGAGAAGCTACTCATCGAGAAGGACGTCCTCTCCAGCGACGAGATAGACGAGAGAGCGGCCGAGATCGAGCGGCGCTGGGACGGGCCGTGACGTTCGAGCCCGGCGACCGCGTCAGGGTTCTTCCCTCGGAGAAGCCTGGCCACGTACGCACTCCGGCGTACCTCAAGGGAAAGGCCGGGTGGATCGAGTCTTTGATCGGCGCGTTCCCCAACCCGGAAGAGGTGGCCTACGGCCTCTCGGGTCTGCCGGAACGGCCCCTGTACAAGGTCGGCTTCAGGCAAACCGACCTCTGGGACGACTACAGAGGTCCTGCCGAAGACTACTTGTACGCCGACATCTACGAGCACTGGCTTGAGCCCGAAAGGGGAACCACGTGAGCGACCATCACTCGCATGAGGAGCCGAGAGGGATCATGAGTCCTTACGCCGCGCGCATCAGGGCCATTGAGGCGCTGCTCCTCGAGAAAGGCGTTCTCACTGAGCCGGAGGTGCAGGACAGCATCTCCTACATGGAGGCCCGCTCCCCGGCCAACGGCGCCAAGCTCGTAGCCCGCGCCTGGGTGAACCCGGATTTCAAGGCGTTACTGCTCTCCGATGGTAAGGCCGCAGCTTCGGAGCTGGGCATGGCCCCCGAGCACCCCGCCGAGTTCATTGTCGTCGAGAATACGCCGGAACTCCACAACCTTATCGTCTGCACCCTATGCTCCTGCTACCCGCGGGCCATCCTCGGCCGCCCACCAGACTGGTACAAGAGCTTCGAGTACCGCTCGCGCGCCGTCAGGGAACCGCGCGCCGTGATGCGCGAGTTCGGCTTCGAACCTCCCGAAGGAGTCGAGATCATCGTCCACGACAGCACCGCAGACGTCCGCTACATGGTCCTCCCTATGCGCCCGCCCGACACAGAGGACCTGGGTGAGGAGGAGCTCGCGGAACTCATCACCCGCAACTCCCTGATCGGGGTCAACGTACCGCGTTCATAACATTTCAGCTTGTCAGGTCTTGTTCTCGCTGAAACCTAACTCGCTGCTTTCTCTTCCTCCCTCTCGTTGGCGGCGAGGACTTTTTCTACGAGGTTCGGGGGGACTTCTTCGTAGTGGCCGGCCTCGACATGGAAGTTGGCGCGTCCGCCAGTTATGGAGCGGAGGTCGCGGGCGTAGGTGAGCATTTCTATCTGGGGCACCTCGGCCTGTATGATCTGACGCTCGCCGCGCTGCTCGACACCCATCGGCCTTCCGCGGCGGCTGGAGAGATCGCCCATGATGTCGCCGACCAGCTCAGAAGGTGTTAGCACCTCGACCTTCACGTACGGCTCCAGCAGCACAGGATGGGCTTTCTCGACAGCGTTCTTGAAGGCCATAGACCCGGCGACCTTGAACGCATTCTCGGAGGAATCGACGCTATGAAACGCGCCGTCGTGCAGGCGCACCTTCACGTCAACCACGGGGTAGCCGGCGATGTTCCCCCCGGCCATCGCCTCGATGATCCCCTTCTCCACTGCGGGGATGAACTGGCGCGGGATGGCGCCGCCGACGATGCCGTTCTCGAACTCGAAGCCCGAACCGCGGGGCAGCGGTGAGAGCTCGATCCTCGCGTCGCCGAACTGGCCCCTGCCACCGGTCTGCTTCTTGTAGCGGCCCTGGGCCTGGGCCGAGCCCGTGATCGTCTCCATAAGGGGCACCTTCGGCGGCCTTGCCTCGACCTCGACCCCGTAGCGGTGCTCGATGCGCTCCAGCGCGAGCTCGACGTGCATCTGGGCGAGCCCGGACAGGATGTCCTCGCCCGTGGCCTCGGTGCGCTCCAGCTTGAGCGAAGGATCCTCATCGACCACGCGCCTTATCGCGTCGAAGACCTTCTCCTCCTCACCGCGTGCCTTGGCGCCGACAGCGAAAGCCGCCGTCGGCTCGGGAAGCTCGACCGGTTCGAAAGACATCGGCTTCTCGGGCTTGCAAAGAGTGTCGAAGGTCGCCGTATCGCGAAGCTTGGCGACGGCGATGATGTCCCCGGCGACGGCCTCGTCTACAGGCTCGCGCTCCTTGCCGACTAGGTGCGAGATGCCTCCAAGTCTCTCTGAAGAATCGGTACGTGGGTTGGTGAGCGCCTCGTCCGAGCGGCAGCGACCGCCCACGATCCTAAGGACGCTCAGGCGGCCGGCGTACGGGTCCACGTAAGTCTTGAACACGTAGGCCGCGAAGGGTCCTTCAGGATCGCAAGGGATTTCTTCGCTCTCTTCCGTGATCCAACGCTCCAGGTCGGAAGGGCTTGGGGCGCTACCGGCTATCACGTCGAGCAGGCGGTCTATGCCGATCATGCGCTCCGCGCTCGCCGCGAGGACGGGGATGATCAGGCCCTCGGCTATCCCCTTGCGGATCCCGTCGAAAGCCTCTTCGGTGGTGATCTCCTCCCCTTCTAGGTACTTTTCCAGCAGCGTGTCGTCACTCTCTGCTATGGCCTCGAAGAGTTGCGTCTTGGCCTCGTCTACCTCGTCTTCCATGCCCTCGGGGATCTCTGCCCGCTGCTCGCCGTCCACGAAGGAGGTTCCGCTGAGGAGCCCGTAGATGCCCTTGAGATCGTTCTCCCGTCCGATGGGCAAATTGAGCGGGACGACGGGCTGGCCGAAGCGTTCCCTGAGCTCGTCTACTACGGCTCCGAAGTCCGTGCGCTCCCTATCCAGGTGGTTGACGACGATGACGTGGGGTATGCCTTCCTTCTCCCCCCTGCGCCACACGCGCTCGGTAACGACCTGGATCGGGTCCTGGGCGTGGACTACCAGGATCGCACAGTCGGCCACCCTCTGGGCTATGAAAGCGTCCCCCACGAAGCCCCCGTCTCCGGGGGTGTCGAGCACATTGACCTGGCGCCCCTTCCACTGGAGGTTGGCGACGCTCATACCGAGCGTCATGCCCCGCTCGGTCTCCTCGTCGGTGTAGTCCAGGACGCCGCTCGTCGGACCGCTTCGTCCCGAAGCCAGCCCGATCATACCCTCGGCTATGGATGTCTTGCCGCTTCCGCGGTGCCCGATCAGGCACACGTTCCTGATGGTCTCCGTCTCTACAGCCACGGATTCCTCCTCTCATGAGCTCAATCCCTTCATCCCGCGGGCGGGGCATGTAGCTTATCGCAGAGAGGCCGTTCGCGCAGGCCAGACCCCACCTATTACAGGCGCGCAGGCTCCAATCGTCGGCGGTCGGAAAAGTGCTAGACTCAGGACTCGGGCTACGAGGAATGTCGTCGCCCAAACCTCTGTCGGAGACCTTGTCTGAACAGTAAGTTCGAGAAAAGGCGTGCGGTAGCCGTTACAGGAGCGTTGCGGGGGGTATTCTCCCCCGCCTTCGGGCTCGTGTTACTCGGGTTGCTGGTCAACTTCTTCTCCAGGGAAGAGGTCTACGCCAACTTCGAATATGGCTTTCCGATGCTCGCGCTGTTCGGTGCTGCAGGCTGTATCGGCCAGCTCACGGTCAGCATCTCCCGACGCTCGGGCACCCTGGCCTCCGCCTGCTGCATCCCCATTTGGGTTCTGCGGGCGAGAGTCGTAAAGGACAGTGTTCGTGGCGAAACGAGCGATCTTCCCGTCCTCGTAGCACTCCTTTTCTGCCCGCTCGTCGTTCTCCTCGCCGGTCTCGGCGGCTGGGTGTAAGGGTCGCGCCCCGTCCCCGCGGGGCTCCGCGCCGCACGACACCCTGCTAGATAAAGGAAACGACGAAACATGCTCGACTCTTTGAGAAACCTTCTGGACCCGCTATTCAACCTTATGGGAGGAACGCTCTTGACCTTCCACGGTTGGGGCGCGCCGTGGTGGCTGGCCATTGTCATGCTCACCATCGTGGTGCGTACGCTGCTCTTCCCGATCACCTACCGCCAGGTCAAGAGCATGCGCAGGATGCAGGATCTGAAACCTGACATGGACAGGATCCGGGCCGAGTACAAAGACGACGTCCAGAAGCAGCGGGAGGAGATAGCGAAGCTCTACCAGGAGCGGCAGGTCAACCCACTCGGAGGATGCCTGCCCATCTTTATTCAGCTACCCATCTTCCTCGTCCTGTACTACACGATCAGGCACTTCGACAAGCTCGAAAGCTTCAGAACCGGCGGTCTGTTCTGGTTCAAGGACCTGACGGTTTACGACCACCTTTTCATCCTCCCCGTCCTCTACGTCCTCACCATGATGGCCTCCCAGGAGCTGAGCATAAGGAACACCGCCGCCCAGCAGAAACGGCTAATGAGGTTCCTCCCCATAATCTTTGGCTTCTTCCTCGCCAGGTTTCCCTCAGGACTCTTCGTCTACTGGGTGACCTCCAACCTCATCACCTTCACCCAGAATTATGTGATCTACAACGTCCTCCCGCACAAGCCCGTGGACACAGAAGGAGTCAAATCTCCCATAGAGGCCGAAAAGGAGTCCACCGTCGCGAAGCAAGAACAGGAGAAACGAGAGATCCCGCAGAACCGGAAGAAGAGCGGCCGTGCCAAGAACAGAAAGGAAAAGAAGGTCGGGAAGAGAAAATAATGTAGTGGCGTTTCACGGCCAGCGACGCCAGCCTTCCCATGTTCCTCTTCTAGTTCATGCTCTTTACTCCGTTCCCTCGATACCCCTTCGAGATGTCTGAACCATAGCCGTTCAACGGCGCGAATACGAGGCCAGGCGCTCCTTGAGCCGCCGCTTTCGCTCCGCGCTCTTGTGGTCTTTGATTACCACCTTCGACGCGTTGAGGCCAGGGATGCCCATGACCCCGCCGCCGGGGTGGGTGCCGGAGCCGCAGAGGTAGAGGCCGTGTACGGGCGTCCTGTATCCGGCGAGCCCCGGGGCTGGGCGGAAAGAGAAAAGCTGATCGAGCGACATCTCCCCCTGGAAGATGTTGCCCCCGATAAGGCCGAAGCGCTGTTCGAGGTCGTAGGGCGTTAGGACCTGGCGTTCGATCACCAAGTCCTTGAAGTTCGGGGCGTACTCGGTGACCGTGTTCACGACCTTATCGCCCAGGGCCTCCCTGGCGCCACCGTCCCATCTACCCTCTCTGGGTTCGTATGGGGCGTACTGCACGAAGCAGGTCATTATGTGACGACCCTCGGGGGCGATGGTCGGGTCCTTGGTCGTGGGGATCACCGCGTCTATCATCGGTCCCTCCGAGGAGCGCCCGTACTTGGCGTCGTCCCAAGCCTTCTCCAGGTACTCGAGGGAGGGGCTGATCATGGTCTCGGGGTGCTGCGGTCCGAGCTCTTTGCCCGGCATCGCCGTGAAGTCAGGAAGCTCCGAGAGCGCGAGGTTTACCTTGGCCGAAGGGCTCCGGTTCCTGAAGGTCTCGAGCTCCCTGACAAGCTCATCCGGGAGGTGCTCTGCGCCGAGAAGCGAGAGGAGCGTTGTCCGGGGGTGGGCGCCGGAGACGACCGTCCCGGCCTCTATGCGGGCACCATCAGCCAGGGTGACGCCCGTAGCCCGGCCTCCTTTGACGTCTATGGCGGCGACCTCGGCGTTGGTGCGGATCTCCGTCCCAACGGCCCGCGCCGAGGCGGCTATCGCCTCGGAGACGCCCCCCATCCCGCCGCGCACGAATCCCCAGCCGCCGGTCACGCCGTCGATCTCACCCATCCTGTGGTGCAAGAGCACGTAGGCGGAGCCTGGGCTCATCGGACCACCCCACATACCGATGACGCCCCCGGGAGCGAGCGCGCCCATTACCCGCTCGTCCACGAAGAAACGGTCGAGAAAGTCGGCGCAGCTCATCGTCATCAGGTCAACGAGCCGCGAGATGCTCCTCCGGTTTCCGAAGGCGTAGAGCCCGAGCGAGAGCGCCTCGACCACATCGGCGAGAGAACGGATGCCGGGATCTGGCGGCCTCCTGTAGAGAAGGGGTCGTACGAGATCGGCGAGCTCGCCAAGTTCGCGGTTGTATTCCAGGTACGCCTGGCCATCCCTGACGTTGATCTTCCCGATCTCCTCGGCCGCCAGCCCCGGGTCGTCCCACAGCAAGAAGCCCGAGCCGTCAGGGAAGGGGGCAAAGTAGGCAGGGTCGAGGGGGTAGACGTGGTATCCGTACCTGGAGAGATCTAGCTCTCGTACGACCCTCGCCGACATAAGACTAACCACGTAGGAGGCGGTGGAGACCCCGAAGCCCGGCCACACCTCCTCCGTCACCGCTGCCCCCCCGACCAGATGGCGCCGCTCCAGCACGACCGTCTTCATGCCGGCGCGCGCGAGGTACGCCGCGCACACGAGCCCGTTGTGGCCCCCGCCGACCACCACAGCGTCGTAACGCAAACCGTCTGAGGCCAAAGTGCTCCCTCCCAGACTCCACACTCTTTCCTGTACAATTGCGGCATTCTAGCAGCAAGCGCCGTCCACCCGGGTCCCGCACGGAGGGAGGATTACGTGACGCCTATATCCTGCGAGCTTCTCGCCCCGTCGCTAGACACTTTCGGCCGCAGCAGCACACTCCCGGCCGAGGCGTACACCACCGGGTCCGTGATTCGCTGGGAGCAGGAGCACTTCTTCGACTTCACCCCGACTAGGTGATGACCCACCGACTCACGCCCCTGGCTCCGGACCACACCCACGTCGAGTGCGAGTGGCTCTTCTCACCCGAGGCGGTCGAGCAGGAGGACTTCGACCCCTCATACGCCAGCGACTTCTGGGACGTGACCAACCGCCAGGACTGGACCGCATGCGAGGCCGTGCAGAGGGGCGTCTCCTCGCGCGGCTACCGCCGGGGTCCCCTCTCCCCCCGCGAGGACGCTGTCTACCAATTCATCTCGATGGTCGCCAACGGCTACCTCGCAGACGGAGTCGCACGCCCCGACAGCCGCGCACCTACACCATCAACATCACGGGGTTTTCGAGCACCCGCTTGACTTCGGCCATGTAGAGGGCGCCGTCGCGGCCGTTTGCGATGCGGTGGTCTGCCGAGAGGGTCAGCTTCATCATGCTAGCCGGGACGATCTCGCCGTTCTCGTCGTAGTCGGGGCGTTTCGTGATGCTGGAGACGGCGACGATGGCGGCCTGGGGAGGGTTGATGATCGCGGTGAAGCTCTCGATGCCGAACATGCCCATGTTGGAGACGGTAATGGTGCCCCCCTGGTACTCGTCGGGCTGGAGCTTGCCTTCACGCGCCCTCATGGCGAGGTCCTTGGCCTCCCTGGAGATGGCAGCGAGGCCCTTGCTGCCGATGTCCCTTATGACGGGGGTTATGAGCCCCTGATCCAGGGCCACAGCCATGGCCATGTCTACCTTCTCGTGCAACTCGACTCCACGGGTGGTGTAGAGGGCGTTGAGGTTCGGGTAGCTCCTGAGGGCGACCGCACAAGCCTTCATCACGAAGTCGTTGACGGAGAGCTTGATGCCCTCATCTTCGAGCTGTGCGTTGAGCTGCTTACGCAGGGCCATCGCCGCGTCCATCCTGACCTCTACGGTGGCGTAGAAGTGCGGTATGTGCTGCTTGGCCTCGGTCATCCGCTCGCCGATGACTTGCATCATCCGCGTAGGCTCGACGAGACGTGTCCCAGGCTCCTCGGTCGGCTCAGGTAGGCGGGCCGGCTGGAAGTCCTGCATCTCGGCCTGCTGCGGCTGCTCCGGCGCAGCGACGCCGCCCGCTGCCCCGTCTTCGGTCCTCTGGGCGGTCCCGCTCTCCATCGCGGCCCGCACGTCGCGCTCTACGATGCGGCCGGCAGGGCCGGAGCCGTCAATCTTCGAGAGATCGAGGTCGTTCTCCTCGGCCAGCCTGCGGACGATGGGAGAGGCCCTGAAGTGCCCGTCGGCCCTGCCGTCTGCCCG
The DNA here is from genome assembly GCA_035715885.1 of Rubrobacter sp. GTDB lineage: Bacteria > Actinomycetota > Rubrobacteria > Rubrobacterales > Rubrobacteraceae > Rubrobacter_D. The sequence continues at coordinate 20,600 of DASTKM010000027.1, read as the reverse complement.
TCCGTCGGCCTCCTCAGTCTCGCCTTCCTCAGGCGCTTCGGTCTCGGTGGCTGTGGCCTGTGCTCCGCCACCGTCTTCCTCTCCGCCCTCTTCGGCCTCCTCTGCCGCTTCCCCGCCCCCCTCGCTGCGCTCGGGGACCTCCTCGCCCTCGCCCTGGATAAACGCTATCGCATCGCCGACGGGCACCTCCTGGCCCTCGTCCGCGATCAGCTGTGCGAGCGTCCCTTCGTCCTCGGCCTCGAGCTCCATCGTGACTTTGTCGGTTTCGATCTCTGCTATGGGGTCCCCCTCGGAGACCTCTTCGCCCTCGCTCTTGAGCCACTTGAGGAGGGTGCCCTCCTCCATCGCGTCGCCCATCTTGGGCATAATGACTTCAGGCACTTACTTCTCCTCCTCGTACAGAACCCGACGGGCCGCGTTGGTAACTTGCTTCTCGCTGGGGAATGCCATCAACTCGAGATTGCGCGCGTACGGTCCGGGGACTTCGGCGCCGCTCACCCGCTCTACGGGCGCATCGAGCGAGTCGAAGGCCCGCTCCTGGATGATCGCCGCCACCTCGCTCGCCACCCCGAACCACCGCCACTGCTCCTGGACGGCCACGGCCCTGTGCGTCTTCTCTATGGACTCGACGATGGTGTCCTCGTCGAAGGGCCTCAAAGAGCGCAGGTCTATTACCTCGGCTTCGAAGCCCTCCTCCGCGAGTGTGTCCGCGGCCCTCAGGCACAGGTTGACCTGGCGGCCGTATGCGATGAGCGTCACGTCCGAGCCCTCGCGGGCGATGCGGGCCTCGCCGAAAGGTACTGCGTTATCGCCCTCTTCGACCTCGCCCTTCGTACCGTACAGGGCGCCGGCTTCCAGGAAGATCACGGGGTTGGGGTCCCGGATCGCCGTCAGCATCATGCCCTTGACGTCGTTCGGGGTCACTGGCGCAACGACCTTGAGACCAGGGAAGTGGCCGTAGAAGCTCTCCAGGGAGTGCGTGTGTTGGGCCGAGAGTTGGACGCCGCCGCCGTTGGGGCCCCGGATCACGAGCGGCACCTCTACCTGCCCGCCCGAGAAATAGCGCACTTTGGCGGAGTTCTGGATGATCTGGTCCGCCGCAAGAAACGAGAAGTTCCAGGTCATCATCTCGACCACAGGGCGCATCCCCATCATCGCCATGCCGACCGCCGCGCCTGTAAACCCGTTCTCTGAGATCGGCACGTCCATTATCCGCCTTGGCCCGTACTCGTCGTAGAGGCCGTCCGTTATAAGGTGGGTGCCACCGTAGACACCGATGTCCTCGCCCATGAGGACGACGTTCTCGTCCCTGTCGAGCTCGTGGACCATCGCCTCCCTCAGGGCCTCGCGGTAGGTCTTCGTCTCCGCCACGGCCTACTCCTCCCCCATATACTCGTCCTTGCCTGAGTAGACGTCGGTGTAGAGCTCCTCCTCCGGCGGCTCCTCGCTCTCCTCAGCGAACTTGACGGCCTCCTGTACCCGCTCCTTGGCCTCGCCCCTGATCTCCTCGAGCTTCTCCTCGTCGAGCGCGCCGTTCTCGATGAGCTTATGCTCGACCATCGCGATAGGGTCGCGCTCGCGCCACTCTTCGATCTCTTCCTTGGTGCGGTACTTCTCGAAGAAGTCGGCCGCGCCGTGGGGGGCCGTCCTGTAGGTGAGCGCCTCGACCGCGTACGGTTTGCCCGTCTCCCTTACCTGCTCGGCCACCCTCTCGGCGACCTCGATAACGGTCTCGACATCCATGCCGTCCACCTTCTCGTTCTCGATGCCGTAGGCGTCGAACTTGGCGGCCAGGTCGGTCATGGCTGTGGTGCGCTCGACGCTGGTGCCCATCCCGTACTTGTTGTTCTCGACGATGAACAGGCAAGGGCACTGGCCGTCCCTTCCCCAGAGCCCAGCGAGGTTGGCTGCCTCGTGGAAGGCGCCCTGGCTCATCGCACCGTCACCCAGATAGAGCTGGGTGATGTGATCGGTCTCCTGGTAACGCATGGCGTAGGCGATGCCAACCCCAAGGGGTATATGCCCGCCGACGATGCCGTAGCCGCCCATCAGGCCACGCTCGACGTCGAAGAGGTGCATGGAGCCGCCCTTGCCCTTTACGAGACCTGTCTCCTTGCCGTAGAGCTCGGCCATGATCTCCTTGGGATCACTGCCCAAGAGTAGTGCGTGCGCGTGGTCGCGGTAGGCTGTGATGACCTTGTCGCCTTCCTTGAAGGCCTCCAAAAAGCCAGTGGCGACGGCCTCCTGCCCTATGTAGACGTGGAGGTAGCCCCCGATCTTACCCTGCCTGAAGCCCCTCTGGCACGCCTCCTCGAAGGCCCGGATCAGGGCCATCTGACGGTACAGGTCTACGAGACGCTCCGAGCTGGTCGCTATGGCACCACCGCCTTCGCGGGTCTCTACGCCGCCGTCTTCTGAGTGCTCGTTATCTGCCGACATTAACGGCCCCTTCCCTCTCAGAGGTACAAACCTAAAGACAGAATACCAAAACCGCGTGTTTCGTACGTATTTCCATACGCTCCTATACCCCGCTCCAAGCTTCTCCCAACCACTCCCGCACAGCCCTGAAGGCCCGCGCCCTGTGGGAGTCTTCGTTCTTGCCTTCGCCCATCTCGGCGTAGGTCATCGAAGACCACTCGGGTATGAACACGGGATCGTAGCCGAACCCACCGGTACCCCGTGGCCTCTGCGCCAGAGTTCCTGGCACCTCACCCCTGAAGGTGAGCACGTTGCCGTCAGCCTGCGCTAGCGCGACGACGCAAACGGCCCTGGCGGAACGGTCCTCGCCCGGCGGCAACATCCTGAGCAGTCCCTCGCTGCCGATGCTCTGCATGAGCCATTTTGTGAGCGCCCCGGGAAACCCATCCCACGCATCGACCATGAGCCCTGAATCCTCGACCAGGACCGGTAGCCCCGGTCTACCCAGAACCTCGCGGGCGGCGCGGGCCTTGTCTGCGGCGACCTCAGCAGGGTCGATGGCCTGTATCTCGGGCAGGTCCAGATCCGCACGCTCCAGCTCGAAGCCGAGGATCTCCTGTACTTCACGACGCTTGTGTTCGTTGGTGGTTACGAAGATAGCTTTCACAGCGTAAGAGTCTACATAAGGGCGATTCTTTATGATACAGTCGCGTCCATGCATGAGGTGAGTGTGGAGACGCAGAGAGCCAAGATGAGGTTCTCGACCAAAGCGCGGGGAGATAGCCCTTGCCGCTCGTAGACCTCGACCGATTCGATTTCCTGTATGCCAACCGGGTCAAGGGCATGAAGTCGGCCGCGACCCGCGACCTGATGGCCACGCTCTCGCGGCCGGGCATCATCTCGCTGGCTGGCGGCTTTCCAGACACAAAGGCCTTCGGCGAGGAGGCGTTCCGTGAGATCTCCCGCAACATCGCTTCGGACGCTGCCCAGGCCCTGCAATACGGGCCGACGGCGGGCCTCGAAGCCATAAAAGACGTCATAGTCGAGGTCATGGGCGCGGAGGGCACGCCGGCGAGGCAGGAGGACGTCTTCGTCACGACAGGAGCCCAGCAGGGGCTCGACCTCATCGCCAAGGTCTTCCTCGACGAGGGCGACGCTGTCCTGTGCGAGGGGCCTACCTACGCTGGGGCGCTCAACGCGTTCGCCGCCTACAGGCCACGCATAGCCCACGCCCCGATGGATAGGGCCGGCATTATCCCCGTCGCTGCCCGCGAGACCCTCAAGAATGCCCGCAAAGGCGGGCTCCACGTAAAGTTCCTCTACACCGTTCCCAACTTCCAGAACCCTGCTGGGGTTACGATGGTCGCCGAGCGGCGCAGGGAGCTCTTGGAGATGGCGCGCGAGTTCGATCTCGTGATCGTGGAGGACAACCCCTACGGGATGCTCCGCTTCGAAGGCGAGCCGCTCCCCTCCCTCGCGGCGCTGGAGCAGGAAGAGGGAGACCTCGACAGGGTCGTCTATCTCGGGACGTTCTCCAAGATCTTCGCCCCCGGCGTCAGACTCGGGTGGGTGCACGCCCAGCCTGGGATACTGCACAAGATCAACGTCGGCAAGCAGGGCGCCGACCTCTGCTCCTCGAACCTATCTCAGATGATGATCTCCTCTTATTTCCAGAACGCGGACTGGAGAGCCTACGTAGGGCGCCTGACCTCCATGTACAAAGAGCGCCGCGACGCGATGCTCGACTCTCTGGCCGAGTTCATGCCCAAAGAGGTCTACTGGACCCACCCCGAGGGTGGGCTCTTCGTCTGGGCCACCCTCCCCTCGTACCTGGACGCAACCGCGATGCTCCCCCGCGCCATCGCCAGGAACGTAGCCTACGTGCCAGGCGAGGGGTTCTACGGGGGCGCTCCAGGGACAGGCAAGAACAACATGCGGCTCAACTTCTCGTTCGTGGAACCCAAGAGGATCCGGCGGGGCATAGAACTGCTCTCCGAAGTGATCCGGGAGCGCATGGAGCTCAGGAGCGACCTGGAACGTGGCTCGCACCGAAAAGAAGGCGCAATACACGGCACCCGCGCGGTGGGCTTCAGTTCAGGCACGGAAGGTTAGGGTACTGTGGCTCGCGTGGCCGTCCTGCGCGGTGGTCATTCCATGGAGCGCGACGTCTCCTTCATTACCGGCCGGCGCGTCCAGCACGCACTCGAACGACTCGGCCACGACGTTTACCCGCTCGACATAGAGGACACGACCACGGGGACTCTGATGGAGATCTCACCCGACGCCGCCTTCATCTGCCTTCACGGCCCCGGGGGCGAGGACGGGACTGTGCAGGCGCTGCTGGAGACCCTGAACATCCCGTATACAGGGAGCGGGCCGCTCTCTTCCATCCGCTGCATGGACAAGGACTACGCCAAACGTGCGCTCCGCGCCGCCGGCATACAGACCCCCCCTTTCCGCACCTTCCTGAGAAGGGCGATGAACGAGATGGGGGCCTCGGCGGCGCTCGACGTCGCCGCCGAGGAACTGGGTTACCCGCTCGTCGTCAAGCCTGCCAGGGAGGGGTCGAGCTTCGGGCTATCCCGGGTCGAGGGAGCTGAAGGACTGTTCGACGCCGTCTACGAAGCGCTCGGCTACGACGCCAAGATCCTGCTCGAGCGCTGGGTGGAGGGGACGGAGATCTCTATCCCCATCATCGAACCGGCGGGCGAGGAGCCAAAGGCGCTAGGACTGGTCGAGATAAGACCTCGCGAAGGCGCCTACAACTTCGAGGCTAAATACACCCCCGGGGCGACGGACTTCGCCATACCGGCGGAGATACCGTCCGAGGCCGCCTCCCGCGTAGAGGAGACGGCGCTCACCATCTACAAGATCCTTGGCTGTTCCGGTTTCGCCAGGGTGGATACGATCTTTGCCGAAGGCACCCCCTGGGTCCTCGACGTGAAGACCATCCCCGGCTTTACCGAGACATCGACCTTCCCCCTCGCGGCCGAGACCGCAGGCACCACCTTCGAGATGCTCGTCGAGACCATTCTCGACGCGGCGTTACGTACGGAGGTAACAGCGAAGCTGTAGAAACCTCGTCCCCAGGTCACGGCGGCGAAGTGGTAACGTTGTAGAGTGAGTACCGGGCATCCGAAATTGTACGCCGAGCTGGCCGGCTGGTGGCAGTTGATCTCGCCGACCGAAGACTACGCGGACGAGGCCGCTTTCTTCGGCAGGCTCTTCCGGGCCGAGAACGCCGGAACCGTGCTCGAGCTGGGCTGCGGCGGTGGCAACGTCGCCTGGTTCCTCAAAGAGGATTTCGCCCTGACGTTGACCGATATCTCGGAGGAGATGCTCGCTGAGAGCAGGAAGCAAAACCCCGAACTCGAACACATCGAGGGCGACATGCGAACGTTGCGCCTGGACAGGACGTTCGACGGCATCCTGATTCACGACGCCATCATGTACATGAGCAGCGAGGAGGATCTACGCGCGGCCCTGCTCACGGCCTACGAGCACTGCAAACCCGGTGGAGTCGCGGTGTTCGTACCCGACTGGGTGGCCGAGACCTTCCGGCCCGGCACCACGCACGAGGGGGTTGACAGAGGCGATCGGGGCGTCAGGTACCTGGAGTGGACCTGGGACGCCAATCCGAACGACACCAAAGTCAACTACGAGTTCATCCTGGCTTTGAAAGAGGGCGACGAACTGCGCGCCGTCGTGGACCGTCAGGTCGTTGGAATCTTTCCACGCGCGACCTGGCTACGACTGCTCGAAGACGTCGGGTTCGAGCCAGAAGTCGTCGAAGACCCTTCGAGCGGCGGTGAACGCGTCGAGGTCTTCGTGGGCCACAAACCTCTACCCCCAACCGGGTAGAACACGTGCCCGCAGCTTCCTCACGCAGTCCGTCTATGGCTGGGAAGCGGTTGCTACCAGGCCCGGCCCGCCTGTACGCCAGGATTCTCGCCACCCTCCTCGTGGGTCTTCTCGATACTCCCAACGGAGGTCCAGGGGTAGAAGCGGACCAGCTCGCCGCCCTCGACAACAATGCCTCGGTCGCCAACCCCAAGCAACAACCCGTCTGTGTGGGTGGACGCGCTGTGAGCGTGGCCCACCCTGACGCGCTGTCCAACCCAGGTCTCTGGTATCTCCTTATCCGACATCGTCTCCGACATCGCCGCCTCCCTGCATGGTCGCCAGCTACGACTACAGCATAGCGAAGCGTTCGCCCCGCAGCACGTACGGGAGATCGAGAGAGAAATGAGACTGGTCGTCGTCGCCGGTGAAGATGCGGAGGAGCCTGATCGCCATACCCGCCTAATCCTTGTCCGACTCAGGGAGCCACTTGCGGCGTAAAGCATCGAATAGACCACGCTCCCTGATACTTGCCAGGTTCTTGTTCACCGCTTTGCACAGCGCGACGTTGGTCTTGGCGAACGCGATACCCAGCCTCTCATGGGTGGGTATCTGTCGAATTACGGCGAGTTCGCGGCGTTCCTTCACGAGCCAGGAGACCACGGGGAAGAGCTTGATGAACGCCCCTATGTGCCCGGCGGACAGGTAGGTGGTAATGGCCTTCACCGTCGTTCCCCTGGCAGCTTAGCATCACTGGCACACCGGGGAGCGCCTTCCCTAGCCGCAGTTCGGTGGCGCGCAGAGCCCGCCGTTCAAACGGCGGTCTTTATGCCCTCCCGCATAAACTCATCGAGCCTCGAAAGCGCCATCCAAGCCTGGCGTTGCCTGCGTTCGGATTTGCTCAGGCGCCTGCCGTTCTCTCTTTTCGGCACGGTGGGGACCAGGCCCCAGTTGGAGTTTATGGGCTGCAGGGTGCCTTCTTTGGTGGTGACGTAGTGGGCGAGCGCACCCATCATGGTGCCGCGGGGCATGGTTATGGGCTCCTCGCCACGTGCCAGCCGGGCGGCATTGGTACCAGCTATGTGGCCCATCGCCGTGCTCTCGACGTAGCCCTCGACACCGGTGAGCTGGCCCGCGAAGAAGAGGGGGGCTTCGCCAAGCGCCTTTCTTATCCGCATCGTGGCGTCTAGCATGTGATTGGAGGGCAGGTACGTGTTGCGGTGCATGACGCCCATGCGGGCGAAGTCGGCGTATTGGAGGCCCGGGATAGTCCGGAATACGCGCCTCTGCTCGCCCCACTTCAAGCGCGTCTGGAAGCCGACGATGTTATACAGGCAGCCCTCGGCGTCGTCCTGCCTCAGCTGCACGACGGCGTAGGGCATTTCTCCCGTGCGCGGGTCGGGAAGGCCAACGGGCTTCATAGGTCCGAAGCGGAGGGTGTCCTTTCCGCGGCGGGCGATGGTCTCGACAGGGAGACAGCCCTCGAAGTACAGGTCCTCCTCGAAGTCCTTTATGGGGCTTAGCTCGGCGGCCGCCAGATCCTCGACGAAGGCGTAGTATCGCTCTTCGGTCATCGGGCAGTTCAAGTATGCCGCCTCGCCCTTGCCGTAGCGGGAGGCGCGGTAGATGATGGAGTCGTCCAGAGAGTCGCGGTGGATGATGGGAGAGGCCGCGTCGTAGAAGTAGAGCGTCTCCCCGGAGAGGTCCTCTATCTTCTTTGCTAGTGCATCCGAGGTCAGGGGGCCTGTCGCTACCACGGTCGGACCCTGAGGGATGTCCGTGACCTCTTTACGGATCACTTCTATGTTCGGGTGGGCGTGGATCGTCTCGGTGACGGCACGTGGAAAATCTTCGCGGGCGACCCCGAGGGCGCCGCCCGCCGGAACCGTGTTGGCGTCGGCGCAGCGTAGGATCACCGACCCAAGACGCCTTAGCTCCTCCTTGAGCAGCCCAGAGGCCGTCTCCAGGGCGAGGTTTCCGAGCGAGTTCGAGCACACGAGCTCGGCGAAGTGCTCCGTGCGGTGGGCAGGAGTCTCTCTTCGAGGCCGCATCTCCCACAACTCGACCGAGCAGCCGAGTTCTGCGGCCTGCCAGGCCGCCTCGCTCCCGGCGAGCCCGGCACCGATGATGGTCACGTTCGGCATCAAAGAAGATCCTCCGCTCGTGGCTTTGCAGGGACGTTATTCTACGCTAAGTCAAACCCGCGCTCCTGAAGGTGCCATTCCGAGCCGGGCCACCATCTATACCCCAGCCGGCAGGGCGAGCACCGCCCCCATCACCGGCTCGCCTTTCTACGAGACGAAAGAGACCGCGTACAGAAAACCGGCGACACCGGCAAGGACCCCACACATCCCAGCGAACCTCTCGAAAGATGTAGATCTTAGCGGAGCGGTCTCCTTCTCGACTGGCTGGGTTGTCATTCGGTACTCCCTTTCTGTGGTTGAAGTTGCCTTGGGATCCACTGCCTACGTGCGCCCGGAGGCTGCCCGTCGCTTGCAGTACTCCGAGAGCCCTTTCTCGCCCGAGGTCATCACGCTGTCGTGGCTATGGCGGTAAACGCGTTCGGCGGCGTACCCCAGGAGGTTGAGAGCCGGGTTGGTCAGGCGCACGTACCAGTTGAATGTTATGGAGGTGCCGTCGTGCTGCTCGTGGAACAGAGTCTCTAGTACACCGCTCAGGTCTCCGCTCACCGTCTCCCTCAGCCTCCTTTCCGGTTCTACGTCAGTGTATAGGCAGTGGATGCGGAAGGGCGGAGCGAGGCGTGCGACCTCGGGGGCCTAGTGTACCCGGAAAGAGACGGTGCTGCCAACCTGGAGGCCGTCATCTCCGTTGTCCTCGGCGAGTTCCATGTCAGGCCACCACTCACGTACTGCCTGGCGCGAGGTCATGGCCTCGTAGACGACGGGCATCGGCGCGGGAATGGTCCATTCGGTGCGCCAGTCGTAGATCTTGACGGCGCGAGACCCGATCATGACACCCCCCACCACGCCGACAGCACAGGCGATGCCGACACTTGTTCCCGTCTTCATCAAGCAACCCTCCAATTCGGCCCTACGGTTCTGGAGGTCGAGCGGCGCTCCCACAGAGCATCCAGCAACGGATATCGAGCCAACCTTTCGTCCACGCCCGGTTCGCCCGCTCGTTCGGGCTTCACGCTACTTTCCTTCCCGCGACGTCCCGTAATCGCCCCAGCGCCAGGGCCGAATACGCCAGGACCCGGCGCCTCAGACCCAGTGTAACAAGCCGGGATTCATCGGCTAAACGATCCCGGTTTGTTGGACGGCTCCGAGCGCTACACCCACCCCGGCCAGCGTGATGATCGAGGCGCTCACGACCGGCAACAGGCGCGGCACTCTCGCCTCGAAAGTGAACCGCTCGAACAGCTTTCTGGCGTAGATCATAAGCAGTCCGATCCCGGTCAGAATTATCGCCAACCCCGCACTGAACGCGAGGACGAGCACCATCCCGAACCCCAGCCTGTCGAGCGAGATCGCACCGAGAAGCAGAACGAGCGCCGCCGGACACGGCACGAGCCCACCGCTGACGCCGAGCGCCACCAACCCGCGCCAGGTTATCTTCGAGCCATCCACGGGCAAGTGACTGTGCCCGCCGTGGGAATGGGTATGATGGACGTCGGAGCGTGAACCACCGGGGGAGTGTGCGCCATCATGCGGGTGTGTGTGCTCGGCTTTCCTGTCGTGGAACATTTTGTCCAGATGGCGGTAAAGGAGGGCGAGCCCGATCAGGACGACGAGCAGTCCGGAGGCTACGCTCAGCCAGGGATAGATGACTTCGGGCAGGATGTAGCGTGACAGATAGAGGGTCACGGCTCCGAGCACAAAGACTCCGGCTGTGTGGGTCAGCGTCACCGTCAGCCCGAGGATGCCCGCGTGCCTGGCGGTTCCACGGGCCCCGATCAGGTACGCCGCCACGACTGCCTTGCCGTGACCTGGGGTCAGGGCGTGCGCCGCTCCCCAGAAGAACGCGGCCAACATAGCCAGCGCTACGACCGCCGCCGATAGACGCTCCACGGAGACCAGCGCGTCGATCCGCCCTGTCACGCCGCCGAAGCTCGTTCCGCCGTGCTCCGCCGTCCGGCCCGCCGCGTCGTTATGGACCGACCCGTCGCCAGGAGCGAGCGTGAAGGACGCCTCGCGGACATCGGGCGGGCTGGAGAGCATGTCTCGCGGATAGGAGCGAAGTTCGTCCGACACACTATTCGCCTGTACCGTAGAGTTCCTGATAGCCATTTCGGGTCCGCCCCTGACCACGATCTCGCGCCATCCGAGACGGTTCGCGTAGGTCTGGTCGGTGTAATGGGCCTCACCTCTCCAATCTTTGGGAAGGTCGGCCAGGAGATGAGTCTCCACTCGTAGGGTCGGAAGCCCTCCCTGGCCGGACCGGTACTCCGCCGAGCGATCCAGCACCTCCAGCGGCAAGACCTCGTGTCCCGCGCGAAGCCGTATACCTTCCACGAGAGATGGCATCTCGGCGTCGAGATACGCGTTTGACTCTTTGCCCGAGAGCTCCCCGTCGCCATTGGCGTCCAGACGTGCTTTCTGCTGGAGGGTTGGGATCTCGGCGAAGTCGAGGACGTAGGTGATGCGCGCGGTCTCCTCAGCGAACTCGAGTCTGCTGTAGTGGTTGATTGTAAAATTGCCCAGAGGATGCGCCTGCGCTTCCCGCGGGATCAGCGAAGCGAACACGGCGAACGCGAGACACGCCAAAGGCCAACCCCACCGGACCATCAGTGTTCCCCTCCGGCCTTCAGGGTCTTCAAGGTGTAAGCAGCCTCGTCAGCGTAGAGCAGGGAGAAGTGCGGGTTCAGGTCAACGGCCTGTTGCAGGTACGTGCTGGCCTGCTCTTTCTCCCCGAGCGCCTTCGAGATCATGCCGGCGTGGAAGAGCTTCAGGGGGTCGCGGGTTTCCAGCTTCAGGGCTTCTGAAGAATACTCTCGCGCCTCCTTGTAGTTCCCTGTCTTGTATAGCGTCCAGGCCAGGGTATCCGCGGCGTGGATGCTTGGCCGCGCTTCGTAGGCTGCGCGCGCCTTTTCGAGCGACATCCGGAGGTCAATGTCGTGGTCGGCGTTGAAGAGGGCGATCTCCAGATCGGTGTCGACCCCGTTTGCTCGTAACAATTTGTCCATGTTCCTGACAAGGTCATATTGCTCTTCAGCCTTTACTCTTTCGCCCATCGCGGCGTAGACGTCGCCCAGGGCTATTGCGTACTCCGGGAGGGGCATGCGGTTGAATGCCTGCTTGTAGAGTGTGGCAGCCTGTTCGAGATCCCCCCTCGCCGCTGCGATCTTCGCCTGGCCGGCTAGTGCTGGCGCGTAAGCGTTGACCGTTCTGGTCGAGAGGGTGTATGCCTTCTGCGCCTCCTCCAGTTTGCCTGAAGTGAACCAGAGGTTGCCCAGTTGCACGTGTGCCCAAGCCACGTTTTCGGGTGTACCGCTTCCGGCTTGCAGCGCGAACTCCATCGCTTCGATGGCGCCTTCCGGGTCGCCGTAGAGCTCGCGGGCGTAGGCCACGCGGGAGAAAGAATCGAAGTCGGGCCTGCGGTCGACCATCTTCTGGTAGGAGTTGATCGCCTCCTCGTACATTCCCTGCTCGATCTGGGCGTCGCCAACGATGCCGTGGTAGCGGGCGTTCTCAGGGTCGAGCGCCAGGGCTCGCGTTCCGTTCTGCAGCGCCGCCGCGAAGTCGTGGCGCGCGAGGTCGAGGGACCCCCGCGTGGCGAACAACTCTGGAGAGTGAGCTTCTAGCTTTCTGGCATTACCAAGCAGGTCTTCTGTCCTGGTGTACAGGGTCGGGTCGCCCGTCTCCCGCACTTTCTGGAGATAGGCATTGGCCAGGTTGATGTGCGAGTCGAAGTCCTTCGGGTTATCCCTGATCTTTTCCTGGAGTGAGCCGATGAGACTATCCGTCGAAGTGCCAGCGGTCTGGCGGAAATCAAAGGGTAGCTCGACGCGCTGATCCGCAGAACGTTCGCCTCGCAAGAGAGCCAGTGTCGCCAGCGTGGCGAGGGCAGCGAGCACCGGGATCAAGGCCCATAGAAGCCGGCTTCTCCGGATTACCGTCATCTACCTTCCTCCTGTGAAATATGTTCGAGGCCGGGTGGGGAGGCCTGTCCTCCCCACCACAAACCAGTGCTCTCTCGTTACTCCGTCTCCGTATAGTCCTGCGGGTCAGCCAGGTACGGGAAGCTGTTACGGAGTGGCACGTCGTTGGCATCGACACCGTCGCCGAGCTGGTTGTTCGGCGCCTTGTTGAAGCCGGGGGTCAACGGCGTGCCTCCTGCGAGAGCCTGAAGCTCGATGTCGACTAAGTCATCGGCCGGCCTGCGTCCGTTCGGGAAGCCCGCGTTGTCACCCCGCAGAACCCCAAGCCGTTCCGGGTTATCTGACGGCTGTATGGCCGTGTTCAGCCTGAGCTGGGATGAAGGTTTTACGCCAGCCGGCTTGTTCAGATCCGGAATACCGGTCAGGAAGATCGTTGAGAGATCGTTGCGAGGTGGATTGGGCACGTCGACGCCGAGGATGCTCTCTATGAGACGGGCCGGCTCCGGATCGAGCACGTACTTCGCAAACTGGCTGTCGAAGCGCGGCTCAGAGCCGTTCCAGCGGTTCTTGTCCTTCAGCGGAATGACCAGCTCGTTCACCAGCGGCATATCCAGACGCGAGAGCTGTACCCAGGGTCCTGAGGAGGAGCTCGGGTTGTTATTCTGCGAACCCGGCTGTCCTATAGGACGGAGGACACTCATGGACTGGCGGTAGGATGTTGTCCTGACACCAATGATGTTGCTGTCGCCCGTCGTCAGCTTATCGATGGGCACCTGAATGGCGACGGTATGGACGTTCAGATCCGCGAGGTAGTCCTCGCCCTCGATCCCTTGCAGGAGGTCGAAGATACCTCCGAGGTCGGCGAAGAACGGGTCGTCACGCGGCCCGGCGAAGACCTTGACGCCGTCCCCGATATCGTAGATGGCCTGATTGGCCACTTTGCGGTAGCCCTCAGGATAGGAAACAGGACCTACGTTAGCCGGGGCGACCTGCAGGTTCTTCGCGATGACCTTGCCTTCGCGGAGTGCCTCCTCGTGATCCATGCCCTTGAGCATCGACACGGAATAGAACTGCTCCTGGTTGAGGTTCTGGTCATTCAGCGAGGTGATCGGGCCTGTGTTGTACAGGAAAGTGTTGCCGTTGTTGGTGCGATTCTGGAAACGGAACTGGAAGGAGAGGTCGTCTCTGGCATCTGCGTCGTTGTCGACGTTGATCTCGTAGAGGACGTCTCCGCCGAACCTGTAGAAGTTCGGCCCTGCCGCCGCCACCTCCGCCGGTATGTAGTTTGCGATGAGCGTGACGCTGTTCGGCCTGTCGGGGCTGCGGAACGCGTAGAGGTCGGTGGCATCGGCCTGCGGATCACCGCTTATGAACGGCGCTTCTCTGTGCGATGAAGCGTCCGCCGGCTTCGAGATACCAACGACACCGAGCGCCATAGCCGAGATAGCCAGCGCAAACAGGATAAGTACCAGTTGCCGCTTGCCCGCTCGTAGCGTCAGTGGTTGCACGCTTCCTCCTCTCTATGTGTTAAGGTAACCGCGGTCCCATAGCGCGGATACGGTTTGCGAACTCAGGAAAACCCTGTGCTCCAGGCGGTCCGCGCCCACGCGGGTGGGGGCACTCTCTCTGCACCCACCCTTTGTTGTTGGATTCTCTTTCCATCTGTTAACTCCCTAGAGCGGATACGCCACGACCCCGAGGGCGCCGAGCATGTACCACGTTCCGAAGGCCAGACTCGAGGCGCCCAGCGCCGGGGTCAAGCGCTCGAAGTTCCTGCCGATGGGACCGCTGGCTATAGCGAGCCCGAATGCGGTCGAAAGGAGCGCCATCGAGACCGCTGTCCCGCCGGCGAAGATCAGGAGTGCAACTGTCGCCTGCCCCGGGCCGGGGATGGTCGAGAGTAACAGCAGCGTCAGCCCGCCCGACCCGCCTATCCCGTGCACCAGCCCGATTCCATAGGAAGAGAGCGGTGTGCGGTGGAAGACGTGATGGGCGTGCCCGTGCGAGGAGTCAGATTCGTGGGAGTGGACGTGGCGGTGAACAGGTTCGCCGCTGTGGCTGTGGACGTGGGCGTGGAAGTGCCCGCGCCGCCAGCGAACGAGTAACCGTGCGGCGAGGATGATTATGATCACACCGATCAAAGCCTCCGCAACCTGCTGCACCGGCTCCGGCAGGTAACGGCCCAACAACACGAGCGGAAGGCCGATGAGAACCAGGGACGTGCCGTGCCCAATCCCCCAGGAAAGACCCATCGAGCCGGCCTTTCTCACCCCGTAACCACTTTCGGAGGCGATGAGGGTGGTAACCGCCGCCAGGTGATCCGGGTCGGAGGCGTGGCGCAAACCCAGCGCCAGGCTTACCAGGAGTATGACCCAGAGGGCCGCAGGCCCGTGCAAGAAGCCCTCGAGCCAACCGTCTATCGTCGCCATATCCTCTCCCTTCCTCCACACAACCAGCCTCTTTCGTCCGGCGATGCGTATACGCTTGCCGCGCAAACTCGGATCACAAACGTTACATTTTCAGATGGTTCGGAAGGCGAATTCTCAGGAAGTCCGCAACGCCGCCCTTCGAACAACGTCCGAACAACACTCAAAGGTAGTCCGTTCGAGGGCGAGCACCGTAGAACGGCTCAGAGCGAGGGGAGTACAATGGGAATCAGGTGGCGAGAGGAGGAGCGCTCATGCCTTACGCGACGAACGCTCTGGATGGAAGCCGGGTGTACTTCGAGGACGACGGCGGCGATGGAGCCCCGGTCGTCCTGCACGGAGGGATAATTGACTCGGTTGATCTGGTGCGAGAGTCGAACATCGCCCAGGCACTGCAGGAGCTGCCTACGAACGAGTTCCGCCTCGTTTACGTCGCCCACCGCGGGGTCGGACGCAGTGACAAGCCTCACGAGGTGGAGGCATATGCGATGCCGTTGCGCGTAGCGGATGCGGTGGCGGTGTTGGATGAACTCGGCATCGAGCGCGCACACTTCATCGGCAATTCGTGGGGGGGAAGGCTCGGCTTCGGGATCGGCGAACATGCGCCCGAGCGCGTGCTCTCGCTCGTGATCGGCGGCCAACAGCCTTATGCCATCGACCCCGACGGTCCGCTTGCTCACGCCGCCACGGAGACTCTGGCCGAGTCGCGAGCGGAAGGGAGTATGGAGCCCTTCGTTGAGATGCTGGAGTCGTTCGCCGGTACCCGTTTTCCAGATGCCCTGCGGGAACGGTGGCTCGACAACGACCCCGCAGCCATCGAGGCGGCGTGGAGCGCAGGAGTCGCTGAGGGCGATATCTCAGAAGATCTTGGGGCGTGGGAACTGAGATGCCTCATCTACGTAGCGACCGGAGATGTCGACTTCCACGACCAGGCGCAGCAGGCGGCGAATGAGATCCCCAATGCGGAGTTCAACTCATTTGACGAATCAGATCACGTAGGGGCGTACCTGGCCGAGATCGATCCTGTGCTCGCCGCTGTTCTGCGCACGCTGCGCGCCAGTGGCTGACAGTTCCACAGCCCCACCTCCAAGAGGGAGCTTATTAGCCCAAGTGAGGTATCTTTGCTACCAGGCTGTCGCGCCGCCGTCTACGACCAGGGTCTGGCCTGTGACGTAGGCGGCGGCCGGTGAGGCGAGGAAGATCACGACTCCTTTGAGGTCATCGGGGTTGCCGAAACGGTGTAGAGGGATGCCCTGGAGCATCCTCTCTTCGAACTTCTCGATCAGGCCGCCGCTCATTCGGGTGGGGAACCAGCCTGGGGCTATGGCGTTGACGGTGATGCCGTGCGGGGCCCACGAGGTCGCCAGATCACGGGTCATGGAGATGATGGCGCCTTTGGACGAGTTGTAGCCTACGGTCTGCATGTAGTCGGGGTGGCCGCCGACCAAGCCTGCCACGCTGGAGATATTGATGATGGTACCGCCCGAACCGCGCTCGATCATGCGTCGCCCGGCCGCCTGGGACATGAGAAAGGTCCCTCGCACGTTTACCCTGAGTACCTGATCGAAGCGCTCCAGGGGCATCTCCGCGGGCGGCGCTCCCCACGTAGCCCCGCTATTGTTGACGACTATATCGAGACTCCCGAAAGCCTCCTCGGCCTGCGACACGACTCGTTCCACGTCCTCCGGGTCTGTGACGTCGCACTCCACGGCCAGCGCCCTGCCGCCTCCAGCCTCGATCTCGCTCCTTACTTCCTCGAGAGGTTCTATCTTGCGCGAGCACAGCACGACGCCGGCCCCGGCATCAGAGAGGGCCTCTGCCATGTAGCGGCCAAGACCGCGCCCGCCACCGGTAACGATAGCCGTACTGCCGTCGAGACGGAAGAGATCCAGGGCGTTCAAGACATTCTCCTCCTAACTCCGAGGTGTTGCCTCTGTCTTGGCGCGTTCCTCGTCTACCAGGACGCGGCGCAATAGCTTGCCCACGGCGCTCTTGGGCAGTTCTTCGCGGAATTCGACGGCCTTAGGGGTCTTATAGGCGGCGAGGCGCTCCTTGCAGAAGGCCAGTACCTCCTCCTCCGTCGTCGAGGCGCCGGATCGCTTTACGACGAAAGCCTTGACGCTCTCGCCACGGTACTCGTCGGCGACACCGATTGCGACGGCCTCGGCCACGTCGGGGTGTTCGAAGAGGACCTCTTCGATCTCGCGCGGGTAGACATTGTAGCCTGAGGCTACGATCATGTCCTTCTTTCTATCCACGATGTAGAAGTAGCCGCTCTCGTCCATCTTCGCAACGTCGCCCGTGTAGAGCCAGCCGCCTTTGAGAGTCTCAGCCGTCTCGTCGGGCATGTTGAGATAGCCCTTCATAACCTGCGGGCCCTTGATGATCAGCTCTCCCGACTCGCCGATTGGCATCTCGGTCTCCCCCGTCTCCACGTCTACTACTCTGGCCTCTGTCGAAGGAATGGGGATACCTATACTTCCCTCGCGTCCCTGCCCCAGGAACGGCGGGTTGTTGTGTGTCACGGGGGAGGCTTCGGAGAGCCCGTAGCCCTCGAAGAGGGTTCTGCCGACCTTCTCTTCGAAGGAACGTTTCAGGTTTACAGGGAGGGCGGAGCCACCTGAGTTGAAGATCTGTACGTCGTGCAGGTGGTGCTTGCGCAAGTCCGCCCCGCTCGCCAGGAGCGCCATGTACATCGTAGGAACGCCGGCGAACATCGTCGGCCGGTCTTTCTCGAAGACCGCCAGCGCCTCCTGCACCTCGAAGCGGGGGAGCAGTACCTGCTCGATGCCGAGCCTGATGCCGAAGAGCATCACGCAAGTAAGGCCGTAGATGTGGAAGAAAGGCAGCGCGCCGACGCACTTGCGCCCTGTGAACTGGGCCGGATCGCGCACGAACACGTCGATAGTCTGCTGGACGTTTGCGACCAGGTTACGGTGGGTGAGCATCGCACCCTTCGACACCCCTGTCGTTCCGCCCGTGTACTGCAACGCCGCCACGTCCCCGGCAGGATCTATATCCACCTCAGGGGCTGGTTCGTCATCTGTCGCAAGGAAATCTCCGAAGTAGCGGTGCCCGGCGTTCAGCCCCTCCTGCTCGCCCACGAAGTCCACGACTACGACGGTCTTCAGGTTCGTATCGGGCAGCAAGGCCTTCACCCGCTCGTACACGTCGGCATATACGACGATGGTTTCGGCGCCGGAGTCATTCAAAATATGCTCTATCTCGCGCTCTACGTACATGGGGTTGATCTGAGTGACGATAGCACCGAGCCTCACGGTCGCGAAGAAGGAGACCACATACTGCGGGCAGTTCGGGAGCATGAGCGCGACCCGATCTCCCTTCTCGACCCCGCTCGCCGCGAGCGAGGCCGCCATCTTCTCTACAAGGGCCTGCAGCCGCCCGAACTCGAAGGTAGTGTCGTAGAAGCTCAGCGCAGTCTTCCCATGGTGCTCCTCGACCGCACCCGAAAACAGTTCGTATAGAGAGCCCTCGAAGATCTGCGTCTCAGGCTCCACTCTCCCCTTCTCGTAGACCCCGAGCCACGGTCTCTCCTTACGGAACATATCTCCTCCTCGCCACCAGCGTTCCCTCTCCCGTGTATCTGACCTGCAATGATACCGGTCAAACCCCGGCCGCGCCGATTACTGTGTGGGTACAGCCATGCGCGTGGGAGGGTGGCTACCGAGCCATCAGCCTCTCAGCCCTCAGCAAAACCAAGAGCTGAAGTGCTGTCAGACGATGGGGTCGCCACGCTTTTCGAAGATGCGGAAGGTTCCCGTACCCATGGCCACGAGGTTTCCATCGCCATCGCGGACTCTGGCCTCGACGGTGGCGATGCGGCGTGTGCGGTGGACGACCCCGGCGGAGCAGGTGATCCTACCCTCCCTCACGGCACCGAGGAAGTGGACGTCGAGGCCGATGGTGGCCGTCCTCAGGCCGACGAGCGCGGCCACGGAGAGCCCCATCGCGTTGTCTATGAGCGAGGCGTAGACCCCACCGTGCAGCGTCCCGTTGCCGTTGAGGTGGATGCTCTCCACGTCTATGTGGCAGACGGCCTTCCCCGGCTCGACCTCCTCGACCTTACTCTTGATGTGCCGCGAGAAAGTAACCTTCTCGTCGACTTTTTACAAACAAGATGCCCATCGCTCAGGGTACCGCCTACTTCTAACGTCCCGTCAGGGAAAGCCGAGACTCTCAGCCTCAGCATGTTGTAGATGCGGTGGCGCTCCTCGGAGTCTAGGTCGTCAAGTGCCTCGGGCACCAGGCCGGCGTAACCCTCCAGCAGTGCGGCCCGGTCACGCTCGATGGCCCGCAGAAGCTCTTTCCTACCCTCGATGGCGGCGAGTTCCCTCCGGGCGGTCTTGCGCGCTTCCTCTAGGGCATCCAACTTGGCTCCGAGTTCGTCGAAGGTGATGAGGCCAGCGGCGGCCATGTCCTGGAAGTTGGCACGTCTGCTGTCCGCCTCCACCAGACGGTCGAACCAGACGGCGGCCTCTTCCTCCGGGTTACCCTGGTTGGTAGCGAGTTCCCGTCTCATCATCTCGTCGAGCCCTTCCCTCAGGGCATCCGGATTCAAGAGTAAGTC
This sequence comes from Rubrobacter sp., assembly GCA_035715885.1. Taxonomy (GTDB): domain Bacteria; phylum Actinomycetota; class Rubrobacteria; order Rubrobacterales; family Rubrobacteraceae; genus Rubrobacter_D. Next base: position 1,267 of record DASTKM010000027.1, on the reverse strand, counting down.
GGTGACAAACGACCACACGGCACGCTCAGCTTCGCCTGCACGGATATTCTTCCACATCGAGCAGGCTTCCGTGCCCTCCATGTGCCGCGTGCGGCAACGATAATAATGGTAGACCTTCTTGCGGGAGGCGTTGGGAGGACTGTTGCCGAGCATCCCGCGACCGCATTCGGAGCACTTCATGAGGCCGGATAGCTCCCAGAAGCGTCCGCCGGCGCGGCTGAACTTCACGTTGTCGCTTACGGCCTCGCGGGCACGGTCCACCCACTCGCGCGGTATCCCGGCGTCCGGCACTGGGATCGCGACCCACTCCTCTTTAGGCTTCTGTGTTGTCGTGGAACGCCGCACGTAGCGCCTGCGGCCGTCGGACGCGATCTCAGAAACCTGCTTCTCGGTCCTGCGGCGACGGTTGAACCACCATACGCCGTAGCTCTTGTCGGGATCCAGACGGGAGGCGACCTCTGGCGAAACCAGGGCTTTCACCTCCTCGAAAGTGTGGGGCTTGTACACGTCGTCGGTGACAACCCGCTGTATGAAAGTGTTACCCCAGTATCTAGAACCCCTCGGCGTGGGAATTCCCTCGCGGTCGAATGTCTTCTTGACGCCGTTCAATGCATCGCCTTCGGCGCCGATCATGCGGAAGATGCGCCGCACCACCTGCATCTTCTCCTCATCGACCACGTAGTTGTCTCGCGTCCCGTTGTAATCGAACCCGTAGTCGGGGGTGGGTGACGGTATCAACTTTCCCTCGCGAGCCTTCCTGAGTTTCCCCCTTCGACTACGCTCGGCAATCTTCGCCCGCTCGTACTTGGCGAGCTGGTCGAGGATGCCGTCCGTCAGATCCCCCTCCGGGCTCCCGTCCCCTCTGTCGTTTAGGGACCTGAGCTCGCAGTCATGTTCCTCGAACTCCCGACGTAAAAGGTAGGTGTAGGCGGGTTCCCGGCTGAAGCGGTCCCTGTCTTGAGCGAGCACTACGGAGACGCCGCCACCGGCCACGAGGTCTCTTACGCGGTCCATGCCTGGCCTCTCAAGGCTCGCCCCGCTCTGTCCGGGGTCTTGCACTTCCTCGAGGACCTCGTAGCCTTCACGGGCGGCATAGGCTCTCAGGGCTTCGAGCTGCTGGGCGAGCGAGTAGCCTGAGCGGGCTTGCTCGTCTGTGGAGACGCGGGCGTAGAGGACGGCCCAGAGGACGGCCCGCTTTAGACCGTGGCCGTTCGTGTTAGGCATGGCTACTCCTGTGGGGTGAGGGACGTTGGATCTACGGCGAGGG
>DASTKM010000026.1:0-3931 GCA_035715885.1 Rubrobacter sp. | reverse complement strand
GCCGTCTCGGCCTCGAGATGCGCCGGCCGGTCAACATCGTCCGATGACCCTGCCTTACGTCTGCGAAACCAATCAACCACGTCTGCCAACCTCCTCCGGCACCACGGACCGGCGACTCTAACTAGCTCGAAAGTGCGGTAGATACTTCCTGCTTCGTGCCAATGTTAACACAGGGTCAACATACCTCCATGCGCACCCTTCGACCTATCTACGAAGAGCGCACGCGGGAGATCCTGGCCTCCATAGTCGGGCGCAAAGACCCCGGGCCTCAAGAAGGCCTGTACTCTCCGAAGACCCCGCGGAGCGCGTCGGAGACCTCGCCGAGCGTCGCGAGCTCTGCCAGAGCCTCCTTCATCAGGTAGAGGAGGTTCTCGGTGCCTTCGGCCGCGTCCTTCAGGTGGGCGAGGGACTTCTCGACGGCGACGTTGTCCCTGATCTCCTTGAGGTGCGCGAGCCGTTCCTTCTGCCGCTCGCGGATCGTCTCGTCGACGGTGTGAAGCTCGATATCGGGGTCGTCGGTCCCACCCGAGGTGTAGCGGTTGACGCCGACGATGACGCGTCCCTCTCTCTCGATCTCGCGCTGGTAGCGGTAAGCGGCCTCTTCGATCTCATGCTGCATGAAGCGCTCTTCGACGGCCTTTACCGAGCCTCCCATCTCGTCGATGCGCCTTATGTAGGCCCAGGCCGATTCCTCGACTGCATCGGTGAGCGACTCGACGTAGTAGGAGCCGGCGAGCGGGTCCGCCGTTCCCGTCAGCCCACCCTCGCCCGCCAGGATCTGCTGGGTTCTCAGGGCGATCCGCGCGCTACGCTCCGTCGGGAGTGCGAGGGCCTCGTCGAAGGCGTTGGTGTGCAGGCTCTGGGTCCCGCCGAGGACCGCGGAGAGCGCCTGGACAGTGGTGCGGACGATGTTGTTCTCGGCCTGCTGCGCTGTCAGCGAGGAGCCTGCGGTCTGGGTGTGGAACCTGAGCTTCAGGCTCCTCTCGTCGGTCGCGCCGAAGCGATCGCGCATGATCCGGGCCCACATCCTCCTCGCCGCCCTGTACTTGGCCACCTCCTGGAACAGGTCGTTGTGGGCGTTGAAGAAGAATGAGAGCCTGGGCGCGAACTCGTCCACCTCCAGCCCCGCGTCGAGGGCGGCCTCGACGTAGGCTATGGCGTTGGAGAGGGTGAAAGCCAGCTCCTGGACGGCGGTGGATCCGGCTTCCCTTATGTGGTAGCCGGAGATTGAGATGGTGTTCCAGCGCGGCAACTCTGCGGCGCAGTAGGCGAACATATCTGTGGTGATCCTCATCGATGGCGCTGGCGGGTAGATGTAGGTACCGCGGGCCAGGTACTCCTTGAGTATGTCGTTCTGGGTCGTCCCAGTGACGTCCTCAGCCTCCACTCCCTGCTCTTCGGCGACGAGCGAGTAGAGGAGTAATAGGATCGAGGCCGTGGCGTTTATCGTCATCGAGGTCGAGACGTCACTTAGTGGGATTCCCTCGAGGAGGTCGCGCATGTCCAGGAGGGAGTCGATGGCCACGCCCACCTTGCCCACCTCCCCGAGGGCGAGTGCATGGTCCGAGTCGCGCCCCATCTGGGTGGGCAGGTCGAATGCCACCGAGAGCCCCGTCTGGCCATTGTCTATGAGGTACTTGAAGCGAGCATTCGTCTCGCGCGCAGTGCCGAAACCCGCGTACTGGCGCATGGTCCAGGGCCTGCCGCGATACATGCTCGGGTAGGGACCGCGCGTGTAAGGGTACTCCCCCGGATCTCCGAGCCTCTCCGGGTAGTCGAAGCCTTCAAGGTCCTCTGGCTTGTAGAGGGGCTTGACCTCGATCCCGGACTCCGTACGGCGCCCGTCCTGGCGTTTCTCGGTGTCCACGGCTCGTCCTCCCCGCTCGTCTCAGGCGTGTGGCAATTCTACTAGCTCGGTGAGCACCCCGAAGGCACCCCTGGGGTGGACGAAGGCCATTCTGGTCCCCCCTGCCCCCCTCCTCGGCTCCTCGTCTATGACCTCGACGCCATTACTCTTGAGCTCAGCCAGCGTCACGCTGAGATCCTCGACCTCGAAAGCGACGTGGTGGAAGCCCTCGCCGCGTTTCTCCAGGAACTTCCCGACAGGCGAGTCCGGGCGGGTCGGCTGGACGAGTTCGATGCTCGATTCCCCGACCTTGAACATGGTGGCCACTATCCCCTGCTCCTCTACGACCTCAGGCTCTCCGGGCACGGCCCCGAAGTTCTCCTCGTAGAACCTCGAGGCGGCCTCGATGTCCTCCACTGCGTAACCGAGATGGTAGATCCTGTTGAGCACTCTTCTCCCCCTGCTCGCACTCCGGCGTCGGGAACCCTGATTGTAGTCTATCCATATCCGCTAGAATCAAGGAGGTCAATAAGTAGGAGGCAAGCATGGCACAGGGCGTGATGCGCAAGATAGGGGAGCTCTCGGAGGAGCGCGAGCGACTCCTGGTAAGGGAGGGTACGCACCACGCGGACTCAGGTGACCGCGAGCGCCTGGTACAGATAGACCACGACCTGCAGGTCCTCTGGGACCTCAGGCGTAGGGAACTGGCGGGCGAGAGGATCGACCTCGACGAGGATTTCCTCGACCGCTACACGGTCGATCCAGGCCGCGACGCACCTGGCAGGTAGGGGCGGCGCCCCTACACTAGAACCCCAGGCGTGTGTTGATCTCGGCCCATTCGGCTGTCGAGGATATCCGCTCCAGGACTTTCTTCATCTCCAGCATGTCGTCCTCAGAGAACGCGTCGCGGCCAGCGTCGGGTACGAAGTTCATCACGCGTCCGTCTGAGTAACGGACGACCATACGCGTAACCCCGACGCCTTGCTCCATCGGCCCGTGGGCCTTCCTGGTCCGCTCTATGCCGTGCAATCCGTCCCCCTTTAGTTTTTCTTGCCTTTGCGGATGCTGTGGCCAATCGAGTCGAGGTACGTCGCCATCTGGTGCAGCTCGTAGGATTCGAACACCTCGCGCTGCTTCGGGGTGAAGATGTCCTCGTCGCCGTTGTCGAACTCGATGACGATCTCCTTTATGCCGTAGGCGTCCATGCCTATCCCTGCCGCGTCCAGCGGACTGCCCCGCCACTGCTTGTCCGTTCCTTCCATCAGCCGCTCCTTCCCACCGCGCGAACTTCTGCACGGTCATTGCACTCTCGTTCCTCCTACGAATACTAGAGTATCGGCGGCGCACGTGTAAGTCAGAGCGGCCACAAGGGACTCGCAGCCACGAGCAGTGGGGCGAAAAGGAGCGCGGGGAGCATGTTGGCTACCCTGACCTCTTTCAGGTCGAGCAGGCCCAGGCCGAGGCCGAAGATCAGGACGCCTCCGGTCGCGGTGGTCGACGAGATCATGGGTCCGGTTATGACCGCGTCCAGAAACCCGGCCCCGAGTGTCAGTGAGCCCTGAACCACGAGGACTGTTCCGGCCGAGAGCAGCACGCCCCACCCCAGTACGGAGGCGAAGGCCAGCGCCGCGATAAAGTCGAGGGCGCTCTTGAGGACGAGGAGGCTGTAGTCTCCGTTCAAGCCGTCCTGGAGCGAGCCGATCACGGTCAAGGGCCCAACGCAGAACAGGAGGCTCGTTGTCACGAAGGCCCTGCTGACCGGACTCTCGCCCTTCGAGAACCTCTCCTCCAGATGGTCTCCCAACCGCCGTAGCCGCGCGTCCGTATCCAGAAGCTCGCCTACCACGAGTCCCAGGATCACGCTGAGTAGCGGCACGAGCACATTGTCGGCCCTCAGGAAATGCGAGACGCCGACGAGCAACGTTACGATACCGATAGCCTGCATGGCGGTCGAGCGCATGCCCTCGGGTAGCCTTGCGCCTGCGAGAGTGCCGATACTCCCGCCGGCGAGCACGGCGAGAACGTTGATCGCGGTTCCGATTCCCACGGGAGCCAGCAGTATATGACATAAGGATTTCTGGTACC
>DASTKM010000025.1:0-2515 GCA_035715885.1 Rubrobacter sp. | reverse complement strand
CCAGCTCCTGGTCATTCTGCAGGGTGTAGGGGGTGAGGAGGCGTTCCATCTGGAGCTCCACGAGGACCCCAACCCCCTCATCGGCGACCCTGAGGGCCGTCTCGGTACGGTTCTCCCTCGTCTCCTCGGAGTCGGGTTCGGGGCGGGTGTTGGCGAGGACGAGGGCTATCACCCTCTCGGGGAAGAGCCTCATGCACTCGAAGGCGACGTAGCCGCCCATGGAGACGCCGCCGAGGATCACGCGTTCCAGATGCAGCCTGTCTAGGAGACTGCGCACTCCTTCCGCATAGTAGTGGATGTCGGGCTGGGCCGGAGTACGAGGAGAACGCCCGAATCCAGGGTAATCCGGCGCGACGACCCGGTGGCTCCCCGAGAATGCCCTCATCTGGGACTCGAACATCCTGCCGTTGAGCGGGAAGGCGTGGAGCAGGACGAGGGGATCACCCTCCCCGAGGTCCCTGTACGACATCGCTACGCCGGAAGCCCTGTGATCCACTACGCTCTCCTTTGATTAGCTGGTCAGCAAATCAGCTTTGACCTCGCGGTAACGTTCTCCTGCGAGACCATCGCCGCCTCCGATGGTAGCGTTTTGGGCTGCTGATTTCCGTCTCCATCCTTTCGCTGATGTCCGGTAACCGACACCTACAGCGCCGAGCCCAGGGTTCGAGCCCTAAGCACGATGAGCCATCAGCCGGCCAGCAAACAAGAAGCTGACCGCTGACTTGCTGACCAGCGCGGGTCGAAGTAGGGCTGACCCTCCCTCGACCCGCTGTACGCTACCATATCTTCTGACGGGTCCTGAGCGGGGGTAAGGAGCATGTGGAAGAACCTGGGGAGTGTGTCGGAAGGGGAGATCGTGCGTCTGGAGCCGCTGGCGCGCCGCCACGAGGAGGGGCTCTTCGAGGCCGCGCGGGATGAGAGGGTCTGGCGCTGGATGCACTACGATGCCGGTGGGTCCCGCGAGAGGTTTCACGCCTGGATCGAGGACGCCCTGGCTGCTTCATCGGCAGGGAAGGAGGCCGCTTTCGCCACCGTGGACGCAGCCACAGGGGAGCTTGTTGGCAGCACCCGTTATCTCGCCCTTCGTCCCGAGCACCGGGGGCTGGAGATCGGGTGGACCTGGCTCGCACCGGCACACTGGCAGACGGGCGCCAACGTCGAGGCCAAGCTCCTGATGCTGGAACATGCCTTCGAGAGCCTCGGCTGCCTGCGCGTCGAGTTCAAGACCGACTCCCGTAACGAGCGTTCACGCGCTGCCCTTGCGGCCCTGCCGGCAAAATTCGAGGGCATCTTCCGCAAGCACATGCTCGTGCGTGGCGGTGAACGCCGCGACTCCGCCTACTACAGCATCATCGACGACGAGTGGCCCGAGGTGAAGGTAAACCTCGGGCGACGTATCGATGCTATCCGAAAAGAGGAGGCCAGATGAGCGAAGGTGATACCTTGACCGGGCGACGCAGGACGACGGTCGCCGAGGCGATGGGGCGGTTGCCTGGACCTGGGGGAGAGCGGTTTGCAGAGGTGCTCGAGCACGGGAGCATGACGGTCGAGATCTACGCGCCCCGCGGCACCGACCCGCAGACGCCGCATACCCGCGACGAAGTGTACGTGGTCGTCAGTGGAAACGGGATGTTCGTAAACGGGCCGGAGCGCCATCCCTTCGGCCCCGGCGACGTATTGTTCGTCCCTGCCGGCGTCGAGCACCGCTTCGAAGACTTCACGGACGACCTTGCTGTGTGGGTCGTCTTCTACGGCCCCGAGGGCGGAGAAGCCAGTTGACGCATCTCGCGCTCACGACCAACCCTGACAACGTCAGGGCCGACGTCTCTGAGCGTTTGTAGGTAGACTGGGCGCCTGTGCGTCTGATCTACACCCTTCTACTCGTCGCTGTCACGGCCGTGTGGGGCTGGACGTTCGTCGTGGTTCAGGATGCGATCTCCGTCTACGGCGTCATCCCTTTCCTGGCGGTCCGCTTCGTCCTGGCCGGGGCAGCGCTCGCCCCGATCTACGCGGCGAAGCTCACGCGCCGGTCGCTGGTCGTCGGCGGCGGTATCGGCGTGGTGCTCGCTGCCGGTTACCTCTTCCAGACGACGGGGTTGCTCTTCACGACGCCAACAAACTCGGGCCTTATCACAGGGCTCTTCGTCGTCTTCGCGCCGCTCGCCGACCGGCTCCTGTTCGGGGCCAACGTCTCGCGGCAGGTCGTACTGGCCGTCGCCTTGAGCCTGGTCGGGATGGTCTTGCTCGCCGGCGGCGGGCCCGAGGGCGCGAACTGGGGGGATCTCCTGACCCTCCTTTGTGCAGCGGCGCTCGGTCTGCACATCGCGCTCCTCTCCCGCTATGCCGCTTCCCACGACGCGGGCGCGCTAACGCTGGCCCAGATCCTCTCGATAGCGCTACTCTTCCTCATCGTGTGGCCGTTCTTCGCTACTGTCTCTTTGCCACCGTCCGAGGTGTGGGTCGCGCTGCTGGTGACCGGACTCCTGGCATCGGCCGGCGCTTTCCTGGTGCAGAC
>DASTKM010000024.1:0-13293 GCA_035715885.1 Rubrobacter sp. | reverse complement strand
TCGGGCTCTTCTTCTTCGTGCCGCTGCTCCTCATCCTGGCGTACTCGTTCGGGACAAGTGGCGTGTACGGCGGCATAACACTCGGCTTCAACCCATCCAATTACCTCAAGGTCTTCGACCCGCTGTATCTGGAGATCATAGTCCGCACGCTCGTTATCGCGCTGATTACCACGTTGCTCTGCCTCCTGATCGGCTACCCTCTGGCTTACTTCATCACCTTCAAGGGCGGTAGGCACAAACACACCCTCATCCTACTCGTCATGATCCCGTTCTGGACCAGTCTGCTCTTGAGGGCGTACGCCTGGGTCGTCATCCTCGGCGGCGACAACGGGATCGCCAACCGGGTGCTGCAGTTCCTGAACATCACGGACTACCCGTTGACCCTTATCTTTACCCCGCAGGCGGTGATGTTGGGCATGGTCTACACGTATCTGCCCTTCATGATCCTGCCACTCTACGCGGCGCTGGAGAAGTTCGACTGGCGCCTGAAAGAGGCGGCCCAGGACCTTGGGGCGAGCCGGTGGCACACCTTCTGGCGCGTCACGTTCCCCCTTAGCATGCCAGGCGTGATAGCGGGGAGCATCCTTGTCTTCATCCCGTCTGCTGGGGAGTTCGTGATACCGAACTTGCTCGGCGGGGCGCGGACCATGATGGTTGGCAACCTGATCCAGCAGCAGTTCCTCAGCGCCCGCGACTGGGCCTTCGGGAGCGCGCTTGCCATCATGCTCGCCGTTCTTCTGGTCGGGGCGATCATGTTCTACGTCCGCAGGGTAGGAGCCGAGAAACTGGAGGAGGTGTAGGCCATGGGTGATGCCAAAGGCGGGCCCGTCTACAGGGGTCTCGGCAAGATCCCGGACCGGCTCCTGTTCCTCTTCGCCGGCCTCGTATACCTGTTCCTCTACGCCCCGATAATGGTTCTTATCTTCTTCTCGTTCAACTCGACCAAGAACACCCAGGTGTGGACGGGATTCTCGATGCAGTGGTACGGGGATCTGATCAGGGACGGGTCGGTCCTCAACGCGTTCAAGCTCTCGCTCATAGTCGGCCTGACGGCCACCGCCATCGCCACGGTCATAGGCACGCTCACCGCGCTCGCGCTGTCGCGATCCGAGTTCAGGGGCAAGACGCTCGCCGACTCGGCGATCTACGCGACGACCGTGATGCCCGAGATAGTCGTCGGGGTCAGCCTCCTGGTATTCTTCGTCGCGGCAACGGTCGAACTGGGCATAGTGACCATCATCATCGCCCACGTGGCCTTCTGCATCTCGTTCGTTACGATAGTCGTACGCGCCAGGCTCTCGGGGATGGACCGCTCCGTAGAGGAGGCGGCCCAGGACCTGGGCGCAACCCCCGTCCAAACGTTCTTGCGGGTAACGCTCCCACTTATCCTGCCAGGCGTCGTGGCTGGTGCCCTACTGGCGTTCACGCTCTCCTTCGACGACTTCGTAATAACGTTCTTCGTCTCCGGGGTCGGGTCGAGCACCCTGCCCTTGAAGATCTACTCCATGATCAAGTTCGGCGTGAGCCCGGTGATCAACGCTCTCTCGACGGTGGTGATAGTCGTGACTATGGTCCTGATCCTGGGCGGTAGCCGTTTCATGTCGCGCAAGGAGAGTGCTTGACGGACGCGGATCGCTTGTGCCAGGTAGAGGTGACGAAAGAGCTAACCCACACGACTGCACAAGGGCGCAGAGGGTTGCTGGTACCAACGCCGTTGGAAGGTAAAGTAGAGGCTGTGTAGTGCTAGATCCCCTCCAGCGCTGGGCATCTGTGGGCGAGAAACCCGATTACGCTGGCCTGCTCACCTTCGCCGGCGTTCCCTACACGCAGGATGCGGCCCACCTGGAGGGCGTGGACGTGGCGATAGTCGGCGCGCCGATGGACGATCTGGTGTCCGACCGCCCGGGGACGCGTTTCGGGCCGCGGGCCATCCGCGCCGCGAGCAGCCCCTCAGGCCCGGAACTGGAGACCTCGGTCGACGCGATCTCCGAGCTTCGGGTCGTGGACTTCGGTGACGCGCCGGTCCTACCGGCGGATCCCACCCGATCCCACGCCGCGATAGAGGCGACCGTGGCACAGGTGCTCGCGGCGGGCGCGATCCCGGTGATCATCGGCGGGGACCACTCCATCTCCGAGCCTGACGTGCGCGCCTGCGCCGCCGCGTACGGACCCGTGGGCCTGGTGCACTTCGACACGCACACCGACACAGGCACCGAGGTCTTCGGCGTCGAGACCTCGCACGGTACGATAATGCGCAGGCTCGTCGAGGCCGGACACGTAGACCCGCGGCGCTACGCGCAGGTAGGACTGCGCGGTTACTGGCCCGGCAAGGAGGAGTTCGCCTGGCAAACCGAGCGGGGCATTACCAGCCTCTTCATGCACCACATCAGAGACCTCGGCATAAGGGAGGTCGTCCGCCGGGCGGTGGATGCGGTGGGAGACGGACCCGTTTTCGTCAGCGTAGACATAGACGTCCTGGACCCCGCCTTTGCGCCAGGCACAGGGACGCCGGAACCCGGTGGGATGACTACCGCCGAGCTGTTGTGGGCCGTGCGGGAGGTGGCTATGCAACTAGAGGTGATCGGGGCCGACATGGTCGAGGTGATTCCTACGGGCGTGGGATCCGCGGACATCACCGCCCTCGCCGCCGACCGGATCATCAGGGAGATACTCGGCGGCATCGCCCTGCGCAGGAGAAGACAGAATACCGGACAACCCGACGGCAAGGAGGAGAGATGACGGAGACGAAAACACTGAAGAACTTCGTTGGGGGGGAGCACGTAGACGCCGCAGGCGGCCGCACCTACGAGCTGGTCAACCCGGCCACGGGCCTGACGTTCGCCGAGGCGCCCGTCTCGGAGCAGGCTGATGTCGACCGGGCTTTCGAGGCGGCGGACAAAGCCTTCGAGACGTGGCGCGATACGACGCCTTCAGAGAGGCAGCTCGCGCTCCTGAGGCTGGCCGACGCCATAGAGGACCGGGCTGAGGACCTGGTGCGGGCCGAGTCGGAGAACACGGGCAAACCGTTCGGGCTAACCATGGAGGAGGAGATCCCGGCGGGGGTGGATCAGATCCGCTTTTTCGCCGGCGCAGCCCGGGTTCTGGAAGGCAAATCCGCCGGGGAGTACCTCGAAGGGTATACCTCTTTCATCCGCCGCGAGCCTGTAGGTGTCATCGGCCAGGTAACACCGTGGAACTACCCGATGATGATGGCAATCTGGAAGTTCGCTCCGGCCATAGCCGCGGGCAATACCATCGTGATAAAGCCCTCCGACACCACCCCTGTCACCACCGTGATGATGGCCGAGATCGCGGCGGAGTTCCTACCCGATGGCGTGTTCAACGTGGTCTGCGGGGATAGGGACACGGGGCGGATGCTGGTCCAACACCCCACACCGCAGATGGTCGCCATCACAGGTTCCGTCAGGGCCGGTATGCAGGTCGCGGAGGCGGCGGCGCACGACCTCAAGCGTACCCACCTTGAGCTAGGTGGAAAGGCGCCGGTGATTATTTTCGACGATGCCGACATCGAGGAGGCAGCCGAGGAGATCGCGGGTGCCGGCTACTTCAACGCCGGTCAGGACTGCACAGCGGCCACCCGCGTGCTCGCCCACCCTGGCATCCACGACGACTTCGTCGCCGCGATCACCGAACAGGCCAGGAACACGACGACAGGGCACCCCGACGACGAGGTGGATTACGGCCCGCTAAACAACGCCAACCAGCTGGAGCACGTCTCAGGCATGGTCGAGAGGCTTCCCGACCACGCTGAGGTAACCGTCGGCGGCGAGCGGTTCGGCGACAGGGGGTTTTTCTACTCCCCCACCGTGGTCTCCGGCCTCAGGCAGGAAGATGAGGCTTCGCAGACGGAGATCTTCGGTCCCGTCGTCACCGTGCAGACCTTCTCCGATGAGGATGAGGCGGTAAGGTGGGCAAACGGCGTCAAGTACGGCCTCGCCTCCAGCGTGTTCACCAAGGACCACGGCAGGGCGATGCGGGTCAGCCGGAGGCTGGACTTCGGGTGCGTGTGGATCAACACCCACATCCCCCTCGTGGCCGAGATGCCCCACGGCGGCTTCAAGCACTCGGGCCACGGCAAGGATCTCTCTATGTACGGCCTCGAGGACTACACCCGAATAAAGCACGTGATGACCAACCTCGAAGTCTGAGGTTACTCTGGGCGGCGTGAGGGTTTACGCCGCCCGGTCTTCGGATATCTTGCAAAGTAGGAACAGTCTACGATCACGAGGAGATCATGAGCATCGCAACCTCTGAACAAAGCGTAGTAGACAGCGTGAACAAGCAGCTCTTTATCGGGGGCGAGTGGCGCGACGCCTCAGGGGGCGGCACACTCAACGTCGAGGACCCTTCGACAGCCGAACCACTGTGCGAGATCGCAGACGGCACAGCCGAGGACGCCATGGCCGCGCTCGGGGCAGCCGACGAAGCGCAGGCCGAGTGGTCGAAGCACCCCCCGCGCGAGCGTGGTGAGATCCTCCGCCGCGCCTTCGAGAAGATAGTGGAGCGCACGGACGAGCTAGCCCTCCTGATGACGCTAGAGATGGGCAAGGCGCTCGCTGAGTCCAAGGCGGAGATCGCTTACGCCGCCGAGTTCTTCCGGTGGTTCTCAGAGGAGGCCGTTCGCATAGAGGGCCGCTACGCCGTCCCCCCTGCTGGCGCGGGGCGCATGCTCACTATGAAACAGCCCGTCGGCCCTTGCATCTTCATAACGCCGTGGAACTTCCCTATGGCGATGGGGACGCGCAAGATCGGGCCAGCCATCGCCGCCGGCTGCACGATAGTGATGAAGCCGGCCCAGCAGACCCCCCTCTCCATGCTCGCCCTAGCCGGGATCCTGGAGGAGTCAGGCCTTCCCGGCGGCGTCCTGAACGTGGTGACGAGTTCCTCCTCCGGCGGCACGATGGGACCAATTATCGCCGACCCGCGCGCCCGCAAGCTCTCCTTTACGGGCTCGACCGAGGTGGGGCGCAAGCTCGTCGCCCAGTCGGCCGAGCAACTCCTGCGCGTCTCCATGGAGCTCGGCGGCAACGCCCCTTTCCTCGTCTTCGACGACGCCGACGTCGACGCCGCGGTCGAGGGCGCCATGGTCGCCAAGATGCGCAACATCGGCGAGGCGTGCACAGCGGCCAACCGCTTCCACGTCGCCGACGGCGTCGCTGGTGAGTTCGCCGAGAAACTCGCCAATCGTATGGAGGCCATGAAGGTCGGACGCGGCACCGAGGAGGGCGTCGAGGTAGGACCGCTCATCGACGGCGACCAGCGCGAGAAGGTCGCCGGCCTCGTGGAAGACGCCCTCGGCAAGGGAGCCAGGGCGCTGATCGGGGCAGAGAAGATGGAGGGGTCCGGCTACTTCTACCGCCCCACCGTCCTCGACGACATCCCCGAGGACGCGACGCTCCTGAAGGAGGAGATCTTCGGCCCCGTAGCACCTGTTGCCTCCTTCGACTCGGAAGAAGCTGCCGTAGCCGCCGCAAACGACACCGAATACGGTCTCGTGGCCTACGTCTACACCAGCGACCTGAAGCGCGCCATTCGCGTCTGCGAGGGCCTCGAGACCGGCATGGTTGGCCTCAACCAGGGCATGGTCTCCAACGCCTCAGCCCCCTTCGGCGGCATCAAAAACTCCGGCTTCGGCCGTGAAGGAGGGAAAGAGGGCATCGAGGAGTACCTGGAGACGAAGTACGTGGCCATCAACCTTTAGAGAATGGGGCGCTTCGCGAAGCGCCCCTACTCCCTGGCGGGGCGACCGAAAGGAGATCATGTCGGACAGTACGATGCGGGTCATCAACCCTGCTACGGGGGAGAACATCGAGGAGGTCCCGATCTCTTCGCGCGAGGAGGTCGATGCTGCCGTCGAACGGGCGCGGGATGGTTTTCGCGAGTGGCAGGGGTTCGCCGGGCTTGACCGGGCCGAGGTGTTGCATGAGATCTCTGCGCGGATGCGGGAGAATGCCCACGAGCTTGCGGAGGTCATGACGCTGGAGGGCGGGAAGCCCTTTATCGAGAACCGCGATGAGGTTACGTGGACGGCTGCTTGCTTTGACTACTACGGTGAGATCGCCCGTGACTCCGTCGGGTACCTGCCTGCGCCTATCGAACCCCAGCAACTCGCTCTCGTCGTGAAGGAACCCGTCGGGACGGTAGCCTGCATCGTGCCCTGGAACTATCCACTGCTGCTCGCGGCCTGGAAGGTAGCCCCGGCGCTCGCCGCCGGGAATGCGGTGCTTCTGAAACCGTCCGAGGAGACGCCGCTCGCCACGCGGCGCCTCGCTGAGCTGATGCATGAATTGCCCGACGGGCTGCTGCAGATCCTGTACGGGGCCGGCGAGGTTGGTTCCATGCTCGTTCGGCACCCTGGTGTTGACATGGTCGCGTTCACCGGGAGCCAGGAGACGGGGCGCAAGATCGGCATAGCCGCCGCCGAGCGTCTCATCCCCGCGAATCTGGAGCTCGGTGGGAAGGACCCCTTTATCATCTGCGACGATGTCGACGTGGAGGTCGCAGCCCAAGGCGCCGTGTGGGCCGCCTGCCTGAACGCCGGTCAGGTCTGCACCTCCTCAGAGCGCTTCTACGTGATGAGCAAGGTGGCCGACGATTTTGTCGAGGCGTCCAGGGAGTTCGTCGAGTCGTTGAACATCGGCGACCCGATGGACCGCTCGACGGATATAGGACCCATGATCAACGCCTCGGGCCGCGAGAAGGTCGAGCGCCACGTCGGGGAGGCGCTCGACGAAGGCGCTACTCTCGTGGCCGGCGGCGAGCGGTACGGCGAGCGGGGTTTCTACTACAAGCCCACAGTCCTCACCGGCGTGACGCCGTCCATGACTGTGATGCGGGATGAGACTTTCGGGCCTGTGGTCCCTGTCGTGGAGGTCGGGAGCCTGGACGAAGCGATAGAGCAGGCCAACTCCGTGCCTTACGGGCTCGGGGCGAACGTCTACACGCAAGACTTCGAGAAGATGCTCAAGTGCATGCGGGAACTCAGGGCCGGGACCGTCTGGATCAACGACCCCCTCACCGACAACGACGCAGCACCCTTCGGCGGCCAGAAGGGCAGCGGCATCGGCCGCGAGCTCGGCCGTGAGGGTCTCGAAGCGTTTCAGGAGTCAAAGCACGTCCACATCGATCCCAGGGTCGAGAAGAAGGAGTGGTGGTATCCCTACGGCAACGATGATGATCCAGCCCAGAGAACGATGTAGCGTGGCTGAATAGGAGAGGTAACGGCCGCTACGACGTCATCTCGGGGTTGGCTCAGGGCACCACGGTCTGATCTCGGCCGCATACCTAGCGCAGGCGGGTTCTGGGCTTGGAGCGAGGGATGGCCTGGACCCGGTTAGCGGACTGCAGCCTGGTGATCCTGGACCATGGCCTCTTCGTAAGCGTGCCCAAAACGGTAGAGGGTCGCCTCATCGAAGTGGCGTCCGATGAGCTGCAACCCTACCGGAAGCCCGGAGGCGGTGGTCCCACACGGTATAGAGAGGCTCGGTTGGCCCGTCAGATTGGTCGGTCCCGTATAGCGGGTTAGCGCAGAGCGAACGCTCTCCTCATAATCCCCGATACTGACCTCGCGTT
The DNA here is from genome assembly GCA_035715885.1 of Rubrobacter sp. Taxonomy (GTDB): domain Bacteria; phylum Actinomycetota; class Rubrobacteria; order Rubrobacterales; family Rubrobacteraceae; genus Rubrobacter_D. The sequence continues at coordinate 5,700 of DASTKM010000024.1, read as the reverse complement.
GCCCGATCTTCGTCGCCACGATCGGGAGGGTCGGGGTGAGGAGCACGTCGACACCCTGGAGGGCGTGGTCGAACTCATCTATGGCGAGCACCCCTCGCCGACGCGCGTTCGCGTAACGGTAAGCTCTCGGGCGGGCGCCGTCCATCAGGCGCTCGCTGATCTCTTCGCCGAACGTCTCCGGCTCGTTTTCGAGGCGTTCCTCGTGAACGGCGTAGGCTTCAGCGCCGAGGATCAACCGGTGCGCGTGGAGCGTGTCCACCAGGTTGGGGATCTCGACCTCCCGTACCTGCGCGCCGAGTGACACAAAGACCTCCACGGCCGCAAGCACCAGCGCCCCGACCTCCTCCTCGACGTGATCGAAGTAGAAGCTCCTCGGAAGACCGATACTGACTCCCCGGAGTCCTCGTCGGAGATCCCGCGTAAAGTCTTCGGTGGGCCGGTCTACCGAGTAGTGATCTTCCGGGTCGTGGCCGGCCAGGACGTTCAGCATCATGGCATTGTCCTCAGCGGTGCGGGTGATGGGACCGACATGGTCGAGGCTCCAGGAGAGTGGAAAGACACCGCTCTTGCTCACCCGCCCGAAGGTAGGCTTCATGCCGACGGTGCCGCAGAGGGCTGCGGGGATACGGATGGAGCCTCCCGTGTCAGAGCCGAGAGCGCCGTAGCAAAGGTTTACTGCGACCGCGGCCCCCGAGCCGCCGCTGGACCCGCCAGTGATCCTTCGCGCATCGTGAGGGTTCAGCGTCGGACCGAAGTGCGAACGGTCTCCTGTGGGACCGTAGGCTACCTCGTGCGTGTTGGTCTTGCCGATCATGACAGATCCCGCATCTTCCAGCTTCCGCGCGACCGTCGCGCTGTGGTCAGGGACATGCCCGGCCCAAAGAGCGGAGCCCATCGTCGTACGGATGCCCCTGGTGTAGATGATGTCCTTTATGGCGACGGGTACGCCGTGCAAAGGCCCCATGTAGCGTCCGGCCAGTATCTCTCTTTCAGCCAGCGACGCCTTCTCCAGCGCCCGCTCCGCCGTAACGGTGATGAAGGAGTTCGTCTCGTCTACCTCGATACGCCCCAGCAACGCCCTTACAACCTCTACAGGAGAGAGGTGTCTCGCCAGGAGCTCCCTGGAGAGGTCGGCGAGCGAGCGTGGCAGATCTGCGTCTTGGGCCAAGCCTTCGCTCCTTCGAGGGTGGACGTGTGCAGTATCTCATAGCGCTCCGGTGTGTTTCCGTAGCATCGACGAGTGATTCCACGCGCGAGGAGAGCGTTCCGGAGGTTATTCCAGATCCCTGTCCGCAGGCGCCGCTCCGTCACTGGCGCGTAGGACCAGGACGGCGAGGTCGTCGCGCGGGTAGCCCTCCTGGAAGTCCAGGACGACGCCCTTGATCCGCCTGGCGAACGTCGCAGCGTCGCAGCCGGCGCAGGAGCTGAGAAGATGGCGCAACCTGCCTTCGCCGAAGAATTCACCGTCGGGGGAGCGCGCCTCGGTGACGCCGTCGGTGTAGAGGACGAGCGCCTCGCCAGGCATGAGACGCAGTGACGTATCCCTGAGCTCGGCGTCGGGGAACACGCCTAGCACCTTTCCCGAACAGCCGACCTCCTCCACCGTGGCGCCGGAGCGGACCAGGAGTGGCGGCGGATGGCCAGCGCGCGAGACGTCCACCCCCACGCCCACCGAGCCGTCCTGGGGCTCGAGTCGGACGCAGGCTGCTGTGCAGAACCGGTCCTCGGGAAGTTGGCGGAGCATCGCCTCATTGAGGGCGGCGAGGACCTCAGAGGGCCGGTCGTCTTTCAGGGTGACGGCGCGGATGGTGTATCGGGCGAGGGCCGTCACGGACGCTGCCTCGACCCCCTTGCCCCGCACATCTCCAATGGCGCAGAGCCACCCGTCCTCGACCGTGTTTATGAGGTCGTAGAAGTCTCCTCCCACGTCATTGGTCTCCCCGACGGGCAGGTACTCGGCGCCGACCTCGACGCCGGGAATCTCCGGTAGGTGCGGCGGAAGCAGGCTCCTCTGCAAAACGCGTGCTATCTCACTGCGATCCCTGTACAGGCGGGCGTTGTCCGCGGCCAACGCGCAGCGGTAGGCCAGATCCTCGGCAAGCAGGAGATCCTCTCTGTCGTAGCGGCGATCCAGTCTCGACGAGACGAGTGTTATAGCGCCCCTGGTCTTCCCCCTCGCCAGTAGAGGAACGCACATCAAGGAGCGAGGCTCCAGCCGGTTCACGATCTCCAGATGCTCGCCTTCCAGATCGCGCTCGTAGAAGGTGGTGTCGGGTAGATCGGAGATCAACATGGACTGACCCGTCCTGAGCACCTCAGCCGTGCTCCCAGGGTCTCCCTCCCCGAACCGCCTGTGCTCCCTGAGCTTCCTCAGAAGTTGCTGCTTCTCTTCTTCGGCGTGCGCCGCGGCGAGCTGGTTTACGCTCCCGTCGTCCTCCGCGATGTCGAGCAGGCACCAGTCAGCGAGCTCGGGCACTATGAGGCGTGTGATGTCCTCCAGCGTCTGCTCGTAATCGAGCGTAGCCGCAAGCGCCGGACCGGCCGCCGCGAGCAACGTCAGGCGCCGCCTCGCCGCTACCGCCTCGGCCCGTGCGAGTTGCTCCCTCACGAGCAGCAGGTCGCGCTCCTGCTCCGTCTTCTTGCGCTCACTGATATCCTCGACCACCGCGATAAAATAGGCCGGCTCCCCCGAAGCATCCCGCACCAGCGAAACGGTAAGGTTTACCCAGACCTCCGGCCCACCTTTCCTCAGGTACCGCTTCTCCATCGTGTACGTCTGAAGTTCGCCCTCGAGCATCAACCTCATTTGTTCGAGATACCCTTCGAGGTCATCGGGATGGGTAATGTCTTGGAACGTCCTCTCGAGGAGTTCTTCCCGCTCGTAGCCCACGATCTCGGACAGACGTCGGTTTACTCGCAGCCAACGGCCGTCGATACCAACGTGCGCAGCCCCTACGGCGGCGTGCTCGAATGTGGCCCTGGAACGTTCTTCGCTCTCACGCAGGACCTCTTCGATCCTGCGCCGTTCCGTGATGTCGTTCTGGACACCCACGAAGTTGGTCAGCAGACCATCCTCGTCGTGGACGGGCGAGACGTACAGCTCGTTCCAGAACGGCGTCCCGTCCTTGCGGTAGTTCCTCAAGACCACCCTGCACTCCCGCTCTTCTTTGAGCGCCTCCCGCAACTCATCGAGCGCAGGCTGCTCGTGATAGCCGCCCTGCAAAAAGCGGCAGTTCCTTCCCCTGACCTCCTCAGCGGTGTAGCCCGAGATCTCCTCGAAGGCGGGGTTCACGTAGACGATGGGATTGTCAGGCACCTTCGGGTCCGTTATGACGATGCCGTTAGAGCTCGCGGCGACTGCCCGATCGAGCAGGCGTCGCATCTCCTCCGAAGCGGGCCGCTCCGGGTCTCCACCGCGCCGGGTACGTGAAGAAGAAGTCTCCAATCCCCGTATTCTACAGCCTTCCGCTACCCCGCACCCAGCGTGCGAGGACGACCAAGGAATCTCCTCCCGACGTTAAGAGCCCGCGAATTCGGGGTATAACACGGTGGGTAAAGGAAAGCCAGACCACGAGAGGAGAAACGACAGTGGCATACGAGCTACCACAGTTGCCCTACGGCTACGATGCCTTGGAGCCCACTATAGACGAACAGACAATGCACCTCCACCACGAAAAACACCACAATACCTATGTGACCAATCTCAATGCCGCTCTGGAGAAGCATCCCGAGGCCGACCCGGGTTCCCTCGAGGAGCTCCTCGCCAACCTGGATCAGGTCCCAGAAGATATAAGAACGGCGGTGAGAAACAACGCAGGCGGCCACTCAAACCACTCCATGTTCTGGCAGATCATGGGCCCGAGCGGTCAAGGAGGAGGAGAGCCTTCCGGGGATCTAGCCTCAGCTATAGACTCCTCATTCGGATCGTTTAATTCCTTCAAGGAGAGCTTCGGGGCCGCCGCAGCACCAGGGGCCTTGTTCGGCAGTGGGTGGTGCTGGCTCATAGCCAACCCGGATGGGTCACTCTCCATAGAGACCACGCCGAACCAGGACACACCTCTCATGGAAGGCAAGACGCCGGTGATAGGGTTGGACGTGTGGGAGCACGCCTACTACCTGAAGTACCAGAACAGGCGCCCCGAGTACATAGGTGCCTGGTGGGAGGTCGTAAACTGGGACGAGGCCGAGAGGCGCTACCAGGCCGCAAGGAACGCCTAGCAGTAACATCTCGATAACGTAGGGAGAGTGGAAACCCCCGGACTGCGCTTCCGGGGGTTTCTTCTTACGCGGGGTTGCGTGTCCAGACGTTGTAATCGAGACTCCTTCGCACTCGAGGCAAAGCCTGTAGACTGGGGTGGTAGGCAGAGCGGGAGGATTCTCACTTATGCGGCTTGTGATCTTGGGCGGCGTTGCGGCTGGGACCAAGGCTGCCTCAAGGGCGCGCAGGCTTGACCCCGAGATGGAGATAACGGTCTACCAGGAGGAACCGGAGCCCTCTATAAGCGAGTGCGGCCTGCCCTATCTACTCTCCGGCGTGGTCGAAGAGCGGGACGACCTCGTGGCACGCACGCCCGAGAAGTTTGCCGAGAAAGGCATCGAGGTCCTGGTCCGCCACAGGGTAGAAAGGATAGACCCCGACAGGAAGAACCTTTGCGTACTAAACCTGAATACGGGCGAGGCTTTCGAAGACACTTACGACCGGCTCGTCATAGCGACAGGCGCGCGGGCCGTCCTCCCCCCCATCCCCGGCGCTGAGCTCGAGGGCGTCTTCAAGCTCCGCTTCCTGACGGATACCGATGAGATAGGTAGATACATCGAGGAGCAGTCCCCCAGCAAGGCGACGATAGTCGGAGGAGGTTACATCGGGCTCGAGGTCGCTGAGAACCTGTGCCGGCTCGGGATGGAGGTCTCCCTGATCGAAGGCGAGGACAGGGTCGCCCTGGCCTACGGACCCGAGGTATCGGAGAACGTGGAAGCCGAACTCGACGCCAACGGCGTCGGCGTCTACACGGGCGAGAAGGTCGATGAGTTCACAGGCGAAGCACGTGTCAGGGGCGTGAAGTTCGGGGACAGAGAGCTTGAGACGGACCTGGTCATCGTCGGCGTGGGGATAAGGCCGAACGTCGAGCTCGCCGCAGAAGCAGGGGTTGAGATAGGGACCACGGGAGCCATCCTGGTGGACCCTCACATGAAGACCAGCGTCCCCGACGTCTGGGCCGCTGGAGACTGCGTGGAGACGACCAACCTCGTGAGCGGCAGATCTACATGGGTCCCCCTCGGCGATACCGCAAACCAGATGGGCCGGGTCGCAGGCACAAATGCGGCCACGGGCGAAGAGACCCTGGAGTTCCCCGGCATACTCGGAACAGGCATCTTCAAGGTCTTCGACCTTGGCGTTGGCAAGACGGGCCTCTCCGAAAAGGAGGCCGAGGACGCTGGCTTCGAGGTCGTGAGCGCTGGCCTGGAGGCTTACGACCGCGCGGCCTACTACCCGGGCGCGCAGAAAGCCTTCCTCAAGCTCATAGCCGACCGGGCGACGGGCAGGCTGCTCGGCGCGGAGTCGGCGGGCTCTGGCGCTGACAAGCTCACCGACATCTGCGCCGCGGCCCTCTGGGGCAGCCTTTCCTACCCCGACCTCGTCAACATAGACCTGGCATACGCCCCGCCGTACGGCCCCGCCCTCAGCCCCGTCATACAGGC
>DASTKM010000023.1:0-8079 GCA_035715885.1 Rubrobacter sp. | reverse complement strand
TTCTTGGCTACGAGGACGTGGAGATCCCCGAACCGGGCCCCGGCCAGGCGCGCGTGAAGCTCGCTGCCTCCGGCGTCAACTTTATAGACGTCTACCAGCGCACGGGCCTCTATCCCGGCGACCTGCCACGTACGCTCGGGCTCGAGGGCGCCGGCGAGGTAGACGCTGTGGGTGAAGGCGTCGATGACGTATCGCCAGGAGACTACGTTGCGTTCGCGAGCACGCCGGGATCCTACGCGGAGTACGTAGTCGCCCCCGCCGAGAACCTGGTGCCTTTCAACGCCACGCTAGTCGAGCCGCGGGTCGCCGCGGCCGCCATGCTCCAGGGCATGACAGCACACTACCTGACGCACAGTACCTTCCCGCTAGAGGAAGGCCAGACGGCGCTCGTGCACGCGGCCGCAGGCGGCGTCGGGCATCTGCTCGTCCAACTCGCGAAGATGCGGGGGGCGACCGTGATCGGGACCGCAGGCACCGAGGAGAAAGCGAAGCTCGCCAGGGAGGCGGGGGCCGACGAGGTCATCCTCTATACCGAGCAGGACTTCGTCGAGGAGACAAACCGTATTACAGGCGGAGTAGGCGTCCACGTCGTCTACGACTCGGTAGGAAAGAACACCTTCGACGGTAGCCTCGACGTCTTGCGCCGGCGCGGCTACATGGTGCTCTTCGGGGCATCCAGCGGTCCCGTGCCCCCGTTCGACCCCCAGATTCTCAACCAGAAGGGCGGACTCTTCCTCACCCGGCCAGCCCTCGTCCACTACACCGCGACCCGCGAGGAGCTCCTGTGGCGCGCCGAGAGCCTCTTCTCCTGGATCGGACAGAACAACCTCGACGTCCGCATCGGCGGCACGTACTCCCTGGAAGACGCAGAGCAGGCCCACCGCGACCTCGAAGGCCGCAAGACCACGGGCAAGCTACTCTTGATCCCTTAGGACGATACCGTGAAGCTCGACGCCGGCCTCGGGACCGAAGGCGAGTACCTGAAAGGGATGGACAAAACCGCCCGCGCGGCCGAAGACCTCGGCTTCGCAGGACTGTGGACCAGCGAGACCAAACACGACGCCTTCCTGCCCCTGGCCATAGCCGCCAACGCGTCGCATCAGATAGAGCTTGGCACCTCCGTCGCCATCGCCTTCTCCCGATCCCCCATGGAGACGGCGCAGACTTCCTGGGACCTCCAGGACCTCTCCGCAGGACGCTTCGTGCTTGGTCTCGGCACACAGGTCAAAGCCCACATTACTCGCCGCTTCTCGATGCCCTGGGATAGACCCGCAGCGCGGCTGCGCGAGTATATCCTGGCCCTGCGCGCGATCTGGGAGTCCTTCCAGACCGAAGTACCCCTGCAGTTCGAAGGCGAGTTCTACAGACACACCCTCATGACGCCGTTCTTCAACCCGGGCCCGATAGAGCATCCTGAGATTCCTCTCTACATAGCAGGCGTCAACACCCGTCTTGCGGAATTGGCCGGCGAACTCTGCGAGGGCTTCCACGTCCACCCTTTCCACTCCCCCGAGTACGTGAGGAGGACCGTAATACCGGCCATAGCAGAAGGTGCGAGGCAAGCTAACCGCGATCTGGACCAGGTTACGCTCGCGACCAGCGCCTTCGTTATCACCGGAGAGAATAGAGAAAGTGCCACAGAACAGAGGGAGTCGGTAAGGGCCCAGATCTCGTTCTACGCCTCCACGCCGACCTACCGCACGGTCCTCGAAGCACATGGCTGGGAGGAGGTAGGCGAGAGGCTGGGAACGATGGCGCGCGAGAAGAAGTGGCCCGAGATGCCGGCCCTCATCACCGACGAGATGCTCGCGGCGTTCGCCATCGAGGCCGCCCCGGACGAGATCGGACCAGCACTCAAAGAACGCTACGATGGCCTCATAGACCGCGTCGCGCTCTACCTCCCGTTCGTGCCCGGCGAGCACGACGAGTTCTGGCGGACGGTGGTGGACTCAGCGCATTGAGATAGCCCGCACGAAACTGGTGGTCCGCCTGTCGGTTACGGTTTCAGGACGCACTTGATGGCGCCGCCCTGCTTTTTCTGGAACATCTCGTAGCCAAGTGGCGCATCTTCGAGTGGCATCTCGTGGGTTTTGAGGTCCTCTACGTCCAGAGGGTCATCGTCGTTCAGGAGCGGCACGATATCCTCAACCCATTGCCACACGTTGGCCTGTCCCATACGGAGTTGTATCTGCATGTCGAAGAGGTCGCCCAGTGGGAAGGCCTGGATAGGCCCCGCGTAGACGCCGGTGATCGAGAGCGTTCCGCCGCGTCTCACTGCGGACACGCTGTCGCGCAGGGCGGTGGCCCGATCGAGCTGCAGCTTGGTGCTCTGCAAGATGGAACCCACGAGCGAGCCTCCGGCCTCCATGCCTACGGCGTCTATGGCCGAGTCGACGCCACGGCCGTCGGTGAGGTTCAGGATCACATCCCTCACGCTGTCCACCGCGGAGTAATCTACGGTCTGGACGCCGTGCCTCGAGGCCATGGCGAGACGCTCGGGCACGTTGTCCACGCCTATAACACGGCCGGCGCCCAGGTGCATCGCTATGCGGGCGCACATCTGGCCGATCGGGCCGAGACCCCAAATCCCTGCGGTCCCGCCTTCGGGAATATCCGCGTAGGCAACAGCCTGCCAGCTCGTCGGCAAGACGTCGGAGAGGTACAGGAACCGCTCGTCCGGGGGTCCTTCGGGTACTTTGATAGGCCCGAAGTGCGCCTGGGGCACGCGCAGGTACTCCGCCTGTCCGCCAGGGACGGCGCCGTAGACGTGGGTGTATCCGAAGAGGCTCGCCCCCCTGCCACGTCCCAGCAGGTTCACGGTCTGGGCGAGTTTGCCCGTATCCCGCGTGGTTTCGCATTGGGAGTAGAGTTCCTGGTCGCAGAAGTAGCAGTGCCCGCAAGAGATGTTGAAGGGGATCACGACGCGGTCACCGGGCGCGATGTGCTCGACATCGGCCCCGACCTCCTCGACTATACCCATCGGCTCGTGCCCGATGATGTCTCCCTCGCGCATCAGCGGCGAGAGCTTGGCGAAGAGGTGTAGATCCGAGCCGCAGATCGCGGTCGAGGTGATCCTTACTATGGCGTCGGTGGACTCCTGGATGATCGGATCGGGGACGTTGTCCACCCTGACGTCTTCCTTGCCGTGCCAGACTACGGCCTTCACGGCTCCCTTCCTCCTACTCCGGTGAGTATCTCGTGTATTCGGAAACGTCCGCCAGTCTTCGGCGAGAGCGGCGGCGTGTCGAAACCCGAGCGGGTCCGCAACCCTTCGAGGAGGTCGAGCAAGGCTTCGTCTGCACTGTGCTGCGGGGTCCAGCCGAGCTCCGTACGGGCCCTCGTAGTATCCATTATGGGGACGTTTCGCGAGAGGTCCAACCACCCCGGCGGCACGGGCTGCAACCGCAGCGCCCATGTGAGCCCCGCGCCAGCGCGGGCGAGTTGGGCGGACATCGGCACGGGACGGGCGTTCAGGATCCGTCCGATCTCCCCTGCATCGAGTACGGGCTCGGCCGCGAGGTTGAACGCGCCGCGGGCGTCCTTATTCACGATGGCGAGCCGGAAAGCCTCGCCCACGTCGAAGGAGTGGACCACCTGGGAGCGCAGATTCTCTATATCGGGGATGACGCTGATCAGGGCCGGGTTGGCGAGCACGCTGGGGAAGAAGGGCCCTGCGAAGAGACGCCTTATCCCCTCCGCCGCCTCTTTCTTGAAGACGAGCCCGGGGCGCATCCTTACGACCCGCACTTCGGGCGCCTCCGCCTCGAAGCGGTCGAGCCTACGCTCTACCTCTGCCTTGTGGCGGCCGTAGTACGAGGTCGGGACGCCACCGGTCGGCCAGCTCTCGTCCACGCGCCTATCCTTGGGTCCGGCCGAGTACGCGCCAACCGACGAGGCGTAGACGAGCGAGGGAACACCAGCCTCCTTTACGGCCCTGGCGACCCGCGTGCTCCCCTCGACGTTCACCATCCACTGCTTTGTGAGATCCCGGGAGGGTTGGATGAGCCAGGCGAGGAGTACCACAGCGTCGGCGTTTCTAAAGTGAGGGACAAGATCGTCATCGACCACATCCGCCGAGGCCCATTCTACCTTCGGCATCGTAAGATCAGGCAGCCGGCGCGCCAATCCCAGGACGGATTCTACACTGTCTTCATTTTCGAGCGACCGGAGCACACTGGTCCCGATATTGCCCGTGGCCCCTACTACAACGATTCTCATGCACGGCCTTTACCCTGCTACCCGATGGGTGAAACGCCCAGAAGCGGGATGTTGTACCATCGGCTGGGAGCGAGAGCGGGAGGATCGATGCGAGTACTGGTAACAGGTGCGCGGGGGAAGGTCGGAAGGGCCACAGTGGCCGCACTACAGAAGGCAGGCCACGACGTAAGGGCTACTGACCTGACGCCGCCGGTCTTCGAGCGGCCCGAGGAGGGCGAGGCGGACTATGTCCAGGCCGACCTATCTGACGCTGGCGACGCCTTCGCAGTCGTGCGGGGCGCCGAGGCCGTCGTGCACACGGCGGCGATCCCCGAGCCGACCAGCAATCCGCCGCACGTCGTGTTCCAGAACAACCTCATGGCGACGTTCAATGCTCTGGAGGCGGCGATCCGGTTCCGAGTGTCCCGTTTCGTGAACACCTCCAGCGAGACGGTGCCAGGGTTCTTCTTCCCCGAGCGGCCCTTTCTTCCTGATTACGTGCCCGTAGACGAGGAACACCCCATCCGTCCCCAGGACCCATACGCGACAGCGAAGTATTTCGGCGAACTCCTGATGGACAGCGCCATCCGGCGCTCGGACATCAGGTGCATCTCGATCCGGCCTTCCTGGGTGCAGCACGAGGGCAACTACGAGCGTAACCTGGGACCCATGGTACGCGACCGCTCGGAGCTTAGCGCCGGAATCTGGAGCTACATCGACGTCTACGACCTGGCCGACGCCCTCGTGCTCGCCACAGAGAGCGACCTGCCGGGTCACGAGGTCTTCTACATCGCCTCGCCGGATAACGTGGGCGGCAGGCCGTTCGAGGCTGCGGTGCGCGAGCACTACGGGGACCAGGTCGAGGTAAGGACACCCCTCCCCCGCGAAGATTCCTCGGGCATCTCCATCGAGAAAGCCAGGCGCATGCTCGGCTACGATCCCAAACGCTCCTGGCGCGGCTACCTCGACGACGATGGACGCCTGAAACCGGGCATAAAGGGCCTGTTCGCCGACTAGCGCACCGGACAGACCCTCTGAGGAGCGTCTTAGTCTACCTCCAGACCTGCTCCGCGGTCTCGACTATGGTGCGGAGCTTGTACTCTTCGTCTTCGACGCTTATGGCGTTGCCAATAATGGAGGTGACCCCTGCGTGAGCATTACTGCTCCTCAATGGATGAGCAATACGATCTTGCCACGTATGTGCCCGGTCCTCCTATCTTCAAGCGCCTGAGGCGCATTCTCGAGCGGGAAGGTGCGATCTAGCCTCACGGAGAGCTCCCCGGAGTCGACCATCCGCGAGAGCTTGTCCAGCCGCCGGGACTCAGGCTGCATGCTAACGTTCGTCGCCCCGATGCCACGCCTCGCAAGCCCCTCCACGTCGGCAGCGTAAACCGACGACGCGAGCCTCCCACCCTCGTTTACGAGCGTGGATATGCGGCCGAGCGCTTCGCGGTCGCTTGCCACATCTATGACCGCATCTATACCGCCCGGGTGAGCCATTCGGACGGCGTCGACGATATCCTCCGTGGTGTGGTCGATCGTCTCCGCTGCTCCCAGCTTGCGCACGAGCGCCTCGTTGGTTCGGCGCGCGGTGGCGATGACGTGGGCGCCGCGTCTGGCCGCCAGCTGGGTCGCGTAGGAGCCGACGCCGCCGGTTGCCCCCACGATCAAAATAGTCTCGCCTTCCCTGGTGTCCACCGCGTCCACGAGGTCCATGGCGGTGAGCCCCGGCGTGGGTAGGGCCGACGCCTCGGCGAAGCCGACCGTCACCGGTTTCCTGGCGACGATGGGTGCTGGTGCACCGACATACTCCGCGTAGGTACCGTCCCCGATCACCGGCTTGAACAAGTATCCGTAAACCTCGTCGCCTTCAGCGAGTTCGGTGACACCAGCACCAACGCGCTCGATCACTCCTGCAGCGTCGAAGCCTGGGATCAGGGGGAAGCGGTGTTTCATCTGATCCTCGAGCGCGCCGTCGGCGACTTTCCAGTCGAAGGGGTTGACCCCAGCGGCCCGAACACGGATCAAGACCTCACCGGCCCCAATCTCAGGAGTCGGCAGGTCCATCAGGGCTATTGGCCCATCAAACGTCTCTTCGGCTATTGCTCGCATCTCTCTCCTTTCAATACCGATAGGACACCAGGATCTACTTGTGGCCCGCATCGAACTCTCACCTCGGCTCCGGAGGGCCCGCTTCCACCCGCGCCATCATCTCGTCGAGCGAGCCACGCTTGCCGTGGATACTTTCCAACCACCAGGTTGCGCCGGCGACCTGATAGGCGTGCGGCAACGTGGGATCATCGGGGTCGGAGTACCCGTCGACGGCTACCGCGAAGGGCGTGTCCGTCGTGCGGTGCCGCCGGATCTCGGCTACCATCTCGGCAATGCGCCCGGGGTCCTTGTCCATGATCGGGGTTCCGTCAGGGCTTGTGGCGGGCGCGAGCCAACCATCCCAGCGGGCGGCACGGCGCAGAGCGGGAGGGCTCTCGCCGCCTATCCAGATCGGGATGCGCGGACGCTGGAACGGGAGCGGCGCCAGGGCCACATTCTCGACGTCGTAGTGTTGCCCGTGATGCGTCACCATCTCGCCCGACCAGAGCCTGTCCAGAACCGCGAGCCCCTCATCGAGCATTCGAGCACGCTCCTTCGCAGCGCCCGCCTCACCGAAGGCGGTAAACTCCTCCGGCACCCCCCCGAGCCCAGTTCCGAAAATCATTCGCCCACCGCTAAGGAGGTCCAGGCTTCCCAGGGTGTTGGCCACTACCTGCGGGCGCCGCCGTGCCAGCGGGGTGATGGCGGTTCCCAACTTGAGATGGGTGGTGGAGACCGCGAGGGCGGACAAGCTGACCCAAGGGTCGGAAGAGGGCGAACCCCATGCGAAACCGAGGTGATCCCACACGAAGAAGGCCTCCCATCCTGCCGCCTCGGCCGCTCGAGCCAGGCGGATCACCAGGCGCGGGTCAGCGTAATCATCGAGGTTGGACATTACGATGCCGTAACGCATCCTATACGCTCCTTGTTTTCAAGTGAACGCCACGTGTTCTTTGTGCTCGGGTGTGTCGTAGACAAACGTCTCGAAGGTTCCACAACGAGTCGGAAGGCTCGCCTGGGCAACCCGTCGGGTGGCTGACATGATCACACCTGCCCCCTTCCTTTCGAACCGCTCTCTGCGCTGCACGGAACCCGACCTTAGTGTGAGTACCGTTGCAGAATGACTCCGTCGTCGGCCCACCGCAGCGGCACAGCGCTACAGCGTTGGGTGCCATGGATTCCATCTGTACCTCCTCGAGAGTCGCTGCCTGCCACGCAGTCTATACATCTCTACCATAATATGTCAAGTATAAACTTCATTTACTTGAAAAATTTGGTTTGTGCGCTTTACTGAAGCTGACCAGCGGAGGGAGTGACTATTGGCTACGAACTGGGACGTGAGGTTCTTCCAAAGCACGCGAGGGCGGATCGTCACGCTGCTCAGACGGTCCAAGAGCACTGTGGAGGACCTCGCTAGGGCATTGGATCTCACCGACAACGGCGTCCGCGCGCATCTCGGCGTCCTCGAGCGCGACGGCATCGTGCGCCAGCGAGGTTCGCTGCGCCGCAGCAGTGGCGGCGGCAAGCCTGCTTACGTCTACGAGCTTACATCGGAGGGTGAAGAGCTCTTCCCCAAGGCTTACGAACCCACACTTGGCCGGCTGCTGGATGTTCTGTCCGAGCGGCTTGGGCCTGAGGAATCGGAGGCCCTCCTGAGATCGGTGGGTCGTCGCCTAGCCGAAGAGCATTCCACGCGGGCGGATGGGACGCACGCGCGGCTGGAGACGGCGGTTGAGGTGCTCAACGAGCTGGGTGGCCTCGCCGAGCTCGAGGAACGGGATGGTGCGCTAG